>MWYU01000018.1 GCA_002050375.1 Chitinophagales bacterium 62-2 | reverse complement strand
TTACTACAAACAATTGAGGCTGGACGATGGCAGCAAAAGAATATAAAATTATCAGCACAAATAATACTGAATGAAGTATGGAGCGACTTTTGAAAGGAAGCATTTTTTTCATGTAAAACAATTTGATAGTTGGCTGAATTTTTAAAGCTTAGGGCGGTGATTATAATATGTGTTTCATTTAATAAAATACTTTAGTCATTACCTCACTTGTTACTACTCACGTCTTTTTTTTTAACCGCAGAGTTCCCGGAGGTTTTCGCAGAGAACCGCAGAGTTAATAATTGTTTACAACCCTTTTTAAGCCATTGGTTAATTTCAGTACATTAAAGTTGATAAGCAATCCTACTTTACATCCTGAAAGTCGCAAATAAGTTAGTATTTGGGCAAGATGAATATCATTCAATGCCTCAACAGACTTAATTTCTATAATTACTTTTTTGTTTACCATAAAATCTAACCTGTAACCACAATCTAACTTCACTTCTTCATATACTAAAGGCAAAGGCTTTTGTCTTTCAATTTCCAAAATTGTGTTCCGCAACTCATAATCCATACACTCTTCGTAGGCTGATTCTAACAATCCTGGCCCTAATGATCTATGTACTTTAATGGCACACCCAATTACGATTTCTGTAATTTCATTTTCGGTCATCATTTCTATTCTTTATCTCTGTGTCTCTCAGCGTGTGTTTTTCTCAGCACCCTCTGCGTTTAATTATTTTTACTAATTAAGCAGACCTGAGTAGTTACTCTAATTGAACTGAAATAGCCAGAGCATCCTTCGCAATTACAACATCCTTCGCTACTTCAGGCCTTAGCTTTTCCCAATGAAAACGGCGATTAACATCAACACCTTCCGGGCTGCCTTCGTGCGGATAATTATAAGCCGGCTAACGGCATGTCGTTGTAAATGGGGCGGGTGATAGCAACTACTTCATCCCAATAGTGCAGGGAATTTTCAAGGTGCTTAACAGCCTCTTGCTTATTTTCTTCTCCACCCTTTACACGATACGTTTGCAAAGCCACTGCCCCGTTTAGCTTCGCGGCAAAATACAATCCCAGGTTGGCCCATACTTTTACATCCGCTACTTCATACATGAGTGAAGCGTTGTTAACCGTCTTAATATTTTTTACCAGGTTTAATGCGATACTGCAATTATGCTCAAGCATACCGGCAAGAAGAGGCGGGCTAATTTTATTCTTGCTAAATGAACCACCTGTTGAAAGTGTTTTGACATAATCACTAACAGAAACATAATATTATTATTCCTGTGTATAAATTAATATTTTTTAAAAATCATTTCAATTAATATCTGTATTAGTTTCAACAGAATTATTAAAAAGGTCTTGCCTCTTTTGCAATATTAATGTCGCGTTCAGCCTGCTGCATGTATTTAATCCAGGAAAAATACTTTGCATCTTTAAAACTGTTTAATGACGATCTATACCCTTCAAGGTAAGGCACTTCTTTATAATGAGAAGAAGTTATTGTACTTATTTTTTCCCAGTAAGTGAGGCAGTTACCAAGCAAAGTAACAGCGTTCGCCTGTTGTAATTTATTTCCTGTGCGCCTGAACTCCTGTAATGCCACTC
>MWYU01000705.1 GCA_002050375.1 Chitinophagales bacterium 62-2 | reverse complement strand
GGTAGAAGTTCTTTTTTAGATGAAGCTATTAATACCTTTTTATACAATAACGGTGTTAGGTTTATTAGCAGGTTTTTAAACAATTGGAACGAGTAATGGGATACAATATAAAAATTGAATAAAAGTGGATCCAATCTAAATCGCAAAAAAGACCGCCCAGCCATGCCTGGAAAATAGGAACAGTTGCAAATGTTGCAAAAACCGACTATTTCGGAGTTATAAGTTTGACAGTAATTATTCATCCCGGAAGTTTATTCTCTATCTTTTAGTACCCTTTAATTTTGTCTACTATATTCATTAAGGGTAGTTCACGCGAATACCTGCGAACATTTTCTGTGACCAAAGTTACCGCTCTTTCCTGGCGGATAGGAGCTATGGTAGAGTTATGAGGGGTTATTACCAAATTTGGACAAGTCCAAAGTGGACTTTCTGCCGGCAAAGGCTCGGGAGTAGCAACATCTAACCCCGCACCCTGAATTTTCTTTTCTTTCAAAGCTTTAACCAGAGCATCCTGGTCTACAAGTCCGCCACGGGATACATTAATGAAGTAAGCACCTTGCTTCAACTTATTAAATACTGCCTCATTAAACATAAGTTTTGTTTCTGCGGTTAACGGAGCTGCACTCATAAGCACATCTACCTGTGGTACCATATCCATAAACCAGGTAGGATCATGTAATTCGGCTACAAACTCCGGCTTAGGTATTGGCTTAGCATCAGTGCCCAATATTTTCATGTTGAAGCCGTAATGCAAGCGCCTTGCGGTTTCGGACCCTATGCCACCCATTCCAACAATCCCAATTGTTTTTCCATACAAGTCTGTTAATGCCACATCACCGGGGGGCTGCATCCACTTACGCTGTGCAAAGGCTGGAATAGAAACTTGTGCTAAGCCGCGTGTAAGGCTAAGTAAAAGGGCAATTGCAGACTCTGCTATCACAGGGGCATATACCCGTTGCATATTAGTTACCAGGCACGAATGCTCTTTAAGTTCTTTAGGCATATTTTCGACTCCTGCTGCAAAAGTTTGCACCCATTTCAATTGTTTTGCCGCAGGCAGAAGGTTGCCATCTATCGGGCCTAATATTACCTGCGCATCTGCTATATGCTTCTTCAATTCGTTCTGGTCGGCTATTATCAGCAAAGTTGTATTCTTACCAGCGGAACGAATTTGTTCCACATGTTTTGGCGACAATTGCTGAGTACATAAAATTTTAATAGGTCCGGAGTCTTTCCTGAATTCAGGTATAGCAGAACCTGGAGCAGGGTTGCCAGGAATAAAAGCAGAGGCTGTATTGGGTATGGTAACTGTAGCGGCTGTTGCAGCCATGGTAGTAAGAAAATTGCGTCTGGAAAAAGATTTCTTTGCCATCTTAGTTTTCTATTAGTTGTTCAAATTTAATTAGTTGTTCAAATTTAATTTCTAACTAATCAGTGTTTTCGACTCTTAGCATTTGCTTCAACCCCCAGTTAAAAGCAAATGTGCTAATGATTAAAAAGTGGAGGGGAAAAAGCACAGGCTAATAGTGAAAGAACCGGTCTGATATTGTTCAAGTTAATATACTTTATCTTTTTAAAAGCATATAATATTTTCAAATTGGGTAAAATAATTATGCATTCCTGATAAATTTAGAAATTGAAGGATTGTATGCTATAACTGAATTCTTACTGCTCCTACGACCTTTCCAATTATCTTGCAGAAGACAAAAACCCAATTGCTTCGCTAATTGACTGAAATAAAACTTTTAAGTTTTTGAGTAAAGCTTATGTCTTCCTTAGAAACAATTATGCGTAAGGACTAATAGTAATGCCTATATACAATTATTGAGTAATAGATTTTCCAAATTTACTAAAATGAAAAATCAGGAATCCCATGGACATCAGCAAAAGAAATCCCGAGGCCAGCAGAAATGTGGATGAAAGGGATAGAATGTTTAGAACCGGGAAAATAATAACCGGGGATAAAAACTGGCCGAAGAACCAGAAGGTGGTAAGCTTCCCAATTTCCTTTCCCCTGATTGGAGGCGGAGAAATTTTCATTACCCACATGTTGGTATTCGGGATCATCATGCCCATACCTAATCCCGATAACATCATTCCAATTATAACCAATACGTAGGTGTTGGAGAAAGCGATGCAGGCAAATCCTGCTGCCATCAGCAGGTATCCCATAGAAAAAACAGAAAGAAAACTAAACCGGCCTTTTATTCTCGAATAGGAAAAAGATGAAACGGCAGAAAATAAGGTGCTCGTTGCAATAGCGGCTCCTATTAACGAATTCTTTTCAATGCCCATAGCCTTCAGGTGAAAGGGTATTTGTACAGGGATAAAAAAGAAAACGATCCACATCAACATAGTATTAATGAACAACATCCAGATTATTGGAGGTGCCTTAACATTCAGCCTCGCCTGCGCCTTATTCTCTACAACGGCCGGCTCATCGAGAAACATCATACTGAGGGGAAGTACCAAAAGGGAAAATAAATAAATAAGGAAAGGATATCTCCAGTTAATGTCGGAAAGAATACCCCCTAACCCAATAAAGAGAATTCCACCCATCGACATGAAGGCTACCTGTATTCCAACAAATTTCTGTCGCTCCATGCCGTCAAAGTAATCGGCTATCAATGTAATTACTATAGTCATAGACATACCTACCGCTATGCCAAGCACAGCCCTGGAGATTAGAATGTGATAAAGATTATCCAGGAAATATCCAGCCGCTCCGGATATAGCATACAGTACCAGCGACATCCATAAGATTCTTAATCTGCCATACCGGTCAATCAGGCGGCCTGCAATGGGGGAGAATAGTGCAATCATTAAGGCAGGCAGGGTCAATACTAATTTAACAAGGAACTCTGCACCTTTTACATCAGAAAATACCTTTGCCATCTGTGGTAATGCCGGCGAAATAGTAATGATAGACATTATTGTCAAACTACTTACAAGAAGAAGCGTAAGCTTTAATTTCCATTTTTTATTTTGTATAGGTTTAGCTATGTTATCAGAGATTATATCTGTTTGTTTCACCATGCCCATAAATAAGGTATTTGTTACCAAGATAGCTTTTTTTAAAAAGTACAGTTAGTATCTGCTTATGCTTTTTACTATAACGCTAAATTTACCCTTTACGATTGATGGTCAATTAGCTAATGATTACCTTTAGTTGATGTTGAACTTCAAAATAGGATTGGGTCTCAAATGTATAAACACCGGAGGCAAAGACGCACCCTCGAAGGGGCACAAAGAAAATAAGCCTTAGTTCATCTTACCGCCTTCGCGCCTTCGTGGCAAGACAATAAGCATAATACATTTAAAGTCAAAACGAAAAAGTAAACTATAGATCACCTGATGAAAAACAGTAACCTAATACTAATCATTCTTTCCTTTTTGTTTTTGTCGTGGCACGAACAGAAGCAGGCGAAAAAACCCAATATTGTATTAATCTTAGCAGATGATCTCGGCTTCTCTGATCTTGGGTGTTTTGGAAGTGAAATTGCCACCCCTAACATTGATGCGCTGGCAAAGCAGGGGCAAATATTTACTAATTTTTATACGGCAGCTACCTGCTCCCCTTCAAGGGCAATGTTACTTACAGGAACGGATAATCATATTGCCGGGCTTGGCAATATGGCTGAAAATGTTCCGAACTTTCCCGGGCAAGTGGGAAAACCAGGATATGAAGGATATCTAAATGATAAAGTAGTTTCTATCGCACAGTTGTTGAAGGACGCGGGCTATCACACTTATATCTCAGGTAAATGGCACCTTGGGCTAACATCAGATCAAAGCCCGACTGCCAAAGGCTTTGAAAGGTCGTTTGCCTTGCTTGATGCCGCTGCTAATCATTTTAATCCCAACACACAGGCAAATCCTTTTTGGCAAGATGGTCACTTTACTAAATATCCTAACGGGCAATATTCATCAGATGTCTACACAGACAAAATGATCAGCTTTATTAAAAAAGATAGCGAAGACAAAAAGCCGTTCTTTCTTTATGCTGCATACACGGCACCGCATTGGCCTTTACAGGCGCCTTTGGAATATATCGAAAAGTATCACGGCATGTATGATATTGGCTATGATAGTCTGCGCTCTTTACGCTTTAATTCTTTACAAGAAAAAGGTATCGTTGGCAAGAATGTTACCTTGCCCAACCTTCCTGCTGTAAAAGGTAATTTGTATAACATCTCCAATCGGCCCTTGCTGCCCTGGAAATCTTTAAGTAAAAACGAGCAGAGGATTGAAGCCAGGAAAATGGAAATTTATGCCGCGATGATTGACAACCTTGATCATAATATTGGCCGGCTAATTCAATACCTAAAGGAGATCGAAGAATATGATAATACTCTTTTTGTTTTTTTATCTGACAACGGCCCCGATGTTTTTGAATTAAACGAAACCCCTGACAATCTTGATCCTTATCAATATATGGGTACTGTCAATTCTTTTATTGCTTATGGCCCTCAATGGGCTCACGCTTCCAGTGCTGTAAATAGTTTTTATAAAGGTTACAGTGCAGAGGGTGGCATCCACAGTCCGATGATTGTGAAAATGCCGTTTCAACAACAGGGCAATAGAATACTAACTGCTTTCACCACTATTATGGATTTAGCCCCAACATTTCTTGAACTTGCGGGCGGCACCTATCCCTCATTTTACCAGGGGAAACAGATAACTCCTGCCAAAGGAGCGTCGTTACTTTCTTTGTTGAATAAGAAAAGAAACAATGTTCATAACGAAGATTATGTTATGGGGTGGGAGCTTTTTGGAAGATGTGCGGTTAGAAAAGGAAAATGGAAGATAACAAAAATAGAACCTCCCTTTGGCAAAGGTGATTTTGAACTATTTGACCTGGAAAAAGATCCCACTGAATCTCACGATTTATCCGATCAATACCCTAACAAATACCTTGAGATGTTACGGCACTGGAAGGCTTATATAAAAGAGAATGGAGTGATATTAGCAAATTAATGATTGCACTAAAAAAAGGCAATGTCATCAACTTAAGAAAACCTGATATTATGAAATTATTATTCTCATATAACTATTAATGTTTCAACTAACAGGCTAATCGCTAAATAACTTACTGATCTAATGACTTAAAAGAACAGGAACATGGAATACATTTTAAAGAAATCTCTGGGTCAACATTTTTTGAAGGATGAGAATGTTTGTATTAAAATAGTTGATGAGTTAAAACAACACCCTTTTATAAACCTTTTAGAAGTAGGGCCTGGTGGTGGAGCACTTACAAAATATTTATTGAAATTGCCGGAGATACATTTTAAAGCTGTAGAACTTGATCTTGATAAGGTAGAATATCTTGAAAGTACTTATCCTGAAATAAAAGGTAAGATTACCCCTAAAAGCTTTTTAGATATAGATCCGCCTTTTGAGAATGAGTTTACAGTGGTTGGAAATTTCCCTTACAACATTTCTACTCAAATCTTGTTTAGGATTTTAGAATGGAAGGAAAAAGTTCCGGTAATGGTTGGTATGTTTCAAAAAGAAGTGGCGGAGAGAGCAGCGAGTAAGGAGGGCAATAAAGTATATGGCGTATTAAGTGTTTTGGTACAGGCATTTTTTAGAGTTGAATATCTTTTTGATGTTGATCCAACTTGCTTTACTCCGCCGCCGAAAGTTATGAGCGGCGTTATAAGATTGGTAAGACGTAATCATGTGCCCGAAATGAAAAGCGAAAAAGCTTTTTTCAATCTTGTAAAAACTGCTTTTAATCAGCGGCGAAAAACTTTGCGTAATGCAGTTCGCGGATTATTTACTGAAGAAGAGTTGAAAGATGAACTATTTAATAAACGTGCAGAAGTATTAAGCGTAAACGATTTTGCTGCATTGACCTTCCGGATGAAACAGTTTAACTGATTAGATATTTATAACAAGAACATTGAGTAAGAAAGTTATTATTACAGCCCAGGCTCATTCATACCTCCGGCAAACCCTTGAGAAGAATGGATACGATGTCTTATGTCAACCTTCAATAGCTTATGCAGAATTGAGAGAAATCATTGGGGATGCTGAAGGGCTGGTAGTAACAACAAGGATAAATATTGATAGATCAATTTTAGATGAAGCCGCAAATTTAGAATGGATTGGAAGGCTTGGAAGTGGTATGGAACAAATTGATGTGGAATATGCAGCAGGTAAAGGAATAAATTGTGTCAGCAGTCCTGAAGGTAACCGCAATGCTGTTGCTGAGCATGCGTTAGGGATGTTATTAAGTTTAATGAATAACATCTCTAAAAGCCATAACGAAATAAAGGGCGGCGTTTATTTACGCAATGAAAATACAGGAACAGAGTTAGCTGGTAAAACAGTTGGTATAATAGGGTATGGAAACAACGGAAGTGCTTTTGCCAACTTGCTCAAGGCTTTTGATGTAACTGTATTAGCATACGACAAATATAAATTCGGCTTTGCCAAAGGTTATATTAAAGAAGCAAGCTTTAACCAGGTTTGTAAATACAGTGATGTTATAAGTTTACATGTTCCGCTTACTGCAGAAACTTATCACCTTGCAAATGAAACGTTTTTTCAATCGCTTGAACAACAGCCTTACTTTTTAAATTGCTGCCGGGGAAAAGTTACTGATACCTCAGCTCTGATCAATGCTCTTAATAATGAAAAGATAAAAGGAGCAGGGCTTGATGTTTTGGAAAATGAAAAACTAATAAGTTATACAACTCAAGAGCGTGAACAGTTAAATGATCTGTTGTCGAGACCAAATGTAATTATCACTCCTCACATTGCAGGCTATTCTAATGAAGCATTTTACAAAATGGCAAAAGTGCTTTTAGATAAGCTTGGTATTTATTGAGTTTCTATTTCACCCTCAAAAGCAAGGTCAAAATCTTTATAAAAGTTCCCCTCAATCAATTGGGAAGAACCGATCCACTCTTCACCTTCGCGGTAGGGATTAAATTTGTTCCAGGGGCATTCTGCAATTGCCATCATACCACCGCCATTACATGACAGTTTAAAACCGTAACTCCCATTCTTATTTACTTGTAGTCTTGGTAATTCAAAATCTGTCCATTGCCCTTCCATTGCTTTAGACACAAATCTTTTAACCTCTGCACATTGTTGCTTCCAGGTATGATTAACGCGGTCAAATTCATACACTGTTAATGTTGCATCTGTATTACCATAAACAATGGAGGGAAATAAACTAATGCGTTTCAGTAATCCTGCTTCAGGAGTAACGAAAGTCTGGCCTGCAAAATAATTTATTCCGTTCTGGCAATAGCCGACCCAATAATAGGGTCCAACTTCTTTTTTGCCAAATGAAATTGAAGTGGAGTTTTTACTAAGGAATGGATGAAAGGAGATTTGCATAGTATTTCATTTTGGTAATAAACTTTCAACTTATAAGCCACTTTTAATGCATACTCTGTTAAAATAATGGTAGTTATTAAAAGGGATGATGATGATGAGAGGCTTGTTTTGATTATTGAATTTCTTATTTTTGCTGCTTGCAACGCTGCAGCATCTGTGGCGTTGTATTTTTTTTGTCTATATAAATTGAGATGAGTATGAGCGAGACTAATTACGTAACAATGCAGACATTCGAATTGATGAAGCAGGAACTGCACACATTAAAAACAGTTGACCGTCCTGCTGCATCTCGTGCTATTGCAGAGGCGCGTGAAAAAGGGGATTTAAAAGAAAATGCAGAATATGATGCAGCAAAAGAAGCACAGGGAATGCTGGAAGCAAAAATCAAGCACTTAGAAGGTGTTATAGCAAATTCAAAAATTGTTGACACTAATACTATTGATACAAGTAAGGTTACCATACTAACTAAAGTAACCATTACTAATCTTGCCACTAAAAAAACGGTTACTTACCAAATTGTAGGTGAAAAGGAAGCTGATTTAAAAGCAGGGAAAATTTCGGCCTCATCACCTATTGGCAAAGGATTAATTGGTAAACATAAAGGTGAAATTGCTGAAGTGCACGCACCAACAGGTATGCTAAAGTTTAAAGTCGAAAATATAACTGTGTAGTTGTTGAGTTTTAAGTTCTGAGTGTGCCGGGGGAATTTCCCGGCTTTTTTATTCCGGTAAAAGTTGCTAAATCTGCAATACAAAATAAGTAACATGACCATCTTTTCAAAAATAATTGCAGGGCAAATACCTTCATATAAAATAGCGGAAACAGAAAGGTTCTTTGCCTTTCTTGATATTAATCCGGTACAGAAAGGGCACACCCTTGTGATACCAAAAATTGAAGTTGACAAGATTTTTGATGTGCCGGATGAATACCTTGCAGAGTTATTAGTGTTTGCAAAGCCAATCGCAAAGGCAATAGAAAGCTCATTCAAATGTGATCGTGTAAATATTCTAACAGTTGGTTTGGAGGTGCCTCATGCACATGTTCATCTTATTCCGATAAACCATACAGACGATATGAATTTGCTGAACAAAAAGCTGAAGTTGTCTAATGAAGAAATGAGAGAGATACAGGGGAAGATTGTTAGTAAGCTGAACGCTTGATGCGAAATGCCCGGTGCTTAACGCAAACACGCTGAACGCATGATGCGGAAATTCTGAGTGCGTAACGCAAAACGCTGAAAGCATGATGCGAAAATCCTGAGTGCGTAACGCAAAACGCTGAACGGGTGAAAAGCCTGAGTGCTTACCGCAAAACGCTTCCGTTTAGCGTAACACCTTAGGCGCTCAGCCTTCAACCCGTCCCGGATTCTTTGCAATGAAATCTCCCCAACCCTTTAGTCCTTTTTCCAAGCGGCTACCAAACACTGACGAGGATTGATAATGGTGGCATAACGCCACTGCAAGTGCATCGGTAGCATCAAAGTGGTGAGGCTTTTCTTCCAGCTTCAAAATTCTTTGAAGCATTTTCCAAACCTGGTCTTTATCAGCATTACCATTACCGGTTATAGATTGCTTTACTTTTTTTGGTGAGTATTCTGTTACAGTCAAACCAGCCTGAATGGCTGCAGCAATAGCTACGCCCTGTGCACGTCCGAGCTTAAGCATACTTTGTACATTCTTGCCGTAAAAAGGAGCTTCGATTGCGAAAGTTGTAGGGTTGTAGGTTACTATAAGTTCGCAAACAGTGCAATGTATTTTCTGCAATCTTTCATACGCATCTTTTTTGCCCGATAATTTAAGCACATCCATCATTAATAACTGGGGTGTGGCTGTGCTTACATCCATTAGGGCATAACCCATCATCAAGGTTCCGGGATCAATTCCTAATATAATATTTCTACTCTTAATCATCCTGTTGTGAAAATACTTTATATGCTTATATCTACCCATCATTTAGATGCAAAAAGGCAATAAACTTTTTTCGTGTAGGTTTGCAAAATTTTTCTCTTATTAAAAAGTTCAAAGTATTTATTAATTATTGTTTAGGACCTATTCTTTTTATTTGGTTATCAATATCTATTTACAGGCATATTGTTATACATGATAACTGGGAACAATCATGGGCGGGAATAAAAGCATCAGTAACCGGCAGCGAAGGCTGGAAGTTTTTTATAGTTATTCTTTTAATGTTTGTGAACTGGGGTATTGAGTCATTAAAATGGAAAGTACTTATAAAGCATATTCAACCTATTTCGTACTTACGTGCCTTTAAAGCTGTACTATCGGGGCTTAGTGTTTCTGTAGCTATGAATATGCCAAATGGTGTAGGCGAATATTTTGGGCGCATACTTTATGTGAAAGAAGGAAACCGTATAAGGGCAATTGCATTAACTTTTGTTGGTAACATCAGCCAGTTAATAATTACGGTTTTATTTGGTTGGATGGGCCTTATTTTTTTACGCTATAATTTAGAAAGCCTTCCGCAATTAGACGTTGGGTTACCAATGAAATGGATAAGGGTACTGTTATTTGGATCATTGGCAGGAGTATTCATTTTGCTATTTGTATATTTTAAGATAAGCTGGTTTATAAAATTATTAGAAAGGATACCTTTTGTATCAAAGTATGCTTTTTTTATACAGAAGCTTGAAGAGTTTGAATGGAAAGAACTTTTGAAAGTTCTGCTTATGTCGCTGCTGCGTTACAGTGTTTTCATTTCTCAATATGTTTTATTGCTGCAGGTATTTGATGTTCAGATAACATTATTGCAAAGTTGCTGGCTAACCATGGTAATGTTTCTTGCATTGGCAATAGTGCCAACTATTGCACTTGCAGAGCTTGGTTTGCGCGGACAACTAAGCATTCATTTGTTTGGGTTATTTAGTAACAATACTTTAGGGATTGTACTTACTGCAACCGGCATTTGGTTAATAAATTTGGTTGTTCCTGCTTTGGCAGGTAGTTTGTTTATTTTAGGCATAAAATTATTTAGAAGTAAAACAGCGTGAAAAAACCCCTCCTCGTTCTATTATCAATATTCTTGTGTGTTCATTTACAGGCGGGTGACGATTTTTGTGGCCTACGTAACAGAGCATTTGCTGCGGGCGAAAATACTTCTTATATAGTTTATTATTCAGCGCTTGGTATGTTTGTTAATGCTGGTAATGCAAACTTTACTACTACTTTAGAAAGGCTTAACAACAAGCCTGTTTATCATTCTGTAGGCTTAGGCCAAAGCAACAGTAAGTACGATTGGATATTTAAAGTACGCGACCGTTACGAAACTTATTTTGATACTGCCACTCTTCAACCATATAAATTTATAAGGAACATAGAAGAAGGCGGATATAAAAAATATGAGAACGTTACATTTAACCAGATGGCTAACACAGCAATAACTACTAATGGGGTTTTTAAAGTTCCAAATTGTGTTCAGGATGTATTAAGCGCTATTTATTATGCACGTAATATTGATTTCAGCAGATATAAGGAAGGCGATAGAATACCTTTTAGTATGTTTTTGGATAATGAAGTTTCCAATCTATATATTAAGTACTTAGGCAGGGAAAATATAAAAACCAAGTTTGGCAGATTTAGAACGATTAAGTTTAAGCCCTTATTGTTAAAAGGAACCATATTTGAAGGTGGTGAAAAAATGACTGTTTGGGTAACTGATGATTTTAACAGGGTTCCTGTTAGAATTGAAAGCCCTATTGTTGTAGGCTCTGTAAAAGTTGATTTAATGGGCCATAGAAATTTGCGTTACCCCTTATCTTCTTTAATAAGCTTGAGGTAGTAATAAATGTATTCATTTATAATGGGCTGGTAATATTTGTTTCGGTAAGAAACATGTTGTAAAAAGAGGTTTTTGTACGCATGAAAAGGATACCTGTTCCTTGTCCGTTAGTAATGCACAAGCCAATTCATAGTTAGAGGTTCATTAGCGACATAGTTAAAATGGCTGTGCGATTTTGGTTCGCTACGAGCATTCATTCTTCCAATCCTGCCTATAGCTCAGCAACCAATCTTCGTCGTATTTTTTAGAACGCAAAACAATTATTACCCTAAGTTTTCTTTATTTTGATAAAAATTAACTGTGTTATGGTCTTACGTTGGGCTAAGAGAACTAATATTTTATTAATTGCTGTATGTACAATTATTGGGAATAGTTTATTAGCACAAAGAAAAATAACTTCTGCAGAAGCTCTTAATAACATCGGAAGTATTGTGACCATTTGCGATAATATAGTTGATGCTATATATCTTGAAAATGCTCCCAATAAATTCACTCTTTTGCGTATGGGGGGAGTATATCCTAATCAAAAACTGACAATTGTAATTGATGAGAAAAACCGATCGAACTTTCCTCCCCGTCCCGAAATATTTTATTTAAACAAGACTATTTGTGTGACCGGAAGACTGGAGTTATACAGAGAAACCCCTGAACTTGAGATCTTTTCGCCTGCCGATTTAGCAAGAAGTGCCGACAGTGTTCCTGGTAATCCAGCGCCTATTATCACAAACGTTCCTTCAATTGAGTACATGCCAGAATTTGATTTTGAAGCTGGCATGTCTCTCGGAACAATGAATGGCGCCACAGATGTCGGGAGGAAAAAGTCTTCCATTTTTCTACCCTCTACTGTTGATTGGAAATCTACAAAGGCAAACATAAGTTTGTACGGAGGAGTAACATATAAGAATTTACTCGGAGCAAGATTGGAGATGACTTTCGGCCGGGTAGCAGGTTCCGACAAAAACGGTTTGTATCCCTACAGGAACTTAAGTTATAGAAGCAGCATGTTTGAGGTAGCAGCGATAGGCGAGTATTACCCTCTTGCAAAAGCAAACTTCAATCCTTATGTTATGGCAGGCGTTGGCGTTTTTTCTTTTAAACCTCAAACTTATTATAATGGCACCTGGATTGATCTTAAACCTTTACTTACCGAAGGACAAGGCTTTACAGAATACCCGGGCAGAACGGGATATAAGTTAACACAGTTGTGCCTTCCTTTTGGAGCAGGTGCTAAATACGAACTATCTCCTGCTTTTAATGTAAGACTGGAGTTCCTTTACAGGTACACAAGTACTGACTATATAGACGACGCAAGTAAATCATCTATTGATCCTTCTTTATACGAAAAATATTTGTCTTCAGAGAATGCAACCATTGCTTCTGACTTAACCAAAAGAAGTCGGGATTATGCAAGCGGATATTTAAGAGGAGGAACCAAAACAGAAGATAAATATTTTACAATAAATGTAAAATTGGGTTATAAGCTTGGTAACCTGGGTTTACGCTACGTTGGCAAGCTTTGAGATTTTTCGAATATCTGCAGCGCCTCGTCATCATTATATTTTTTAATCTGGCGAAGTAACCTCTCTTTTAACTGCGCAATTGTTTTTGCATTTTCCGTTTTATCGTACAGGTTATTTAGTTCGCGAGGATCTTTTTGAAGGTCAAATAATTCCCATGCCTTCTTTTCACCATAAAAACATATCAGCTTATATCTATCTGTTCTAATACCAAAATGAGGAGACACACGGTGTGGCCTTGGGTATTCATAATAATGATAATAAACTTCGTTTCTCCAGGCAGTGTTTTTGCCATTGCTGTTAAAAAGAGGTAGCAGCGAAACACCTTGCATATCCTGTGGCACCTTAGCTCCGGCAATATCTAAAATGGTGGGGGCCCAATCAATATTTACTGCAAACTTATCAATGAAAGTGCCGGGCTTTATTACACCAGGGTAACGCATTACAAACGGTGTTCTCAACGACTCTTCATACATCCACCGCTTATCAAACCAACCATGCTCGCCCATGTAAAAACCCTGGTCAGAAACGTAAATAACAACCGTGTTTTTTGCAAGACCTTTATTGTCAAGATAGTCCAGTATATGGCCAATATTCCTATCGAGAGATTTTGCTGTAGATAAATAATCCCTCATATATCGTTGGTATTTCCATTTGGCAAGACTTTCGCCTGAAAGGTTTTTCTCGTCAAACTCCTTACTTATCTTCCCATAATAATCTTCGTATGCCTTTTTCTGATTTCCTGTTAACCTTCTATAAACCCCGGTTGTATTATCATTATGTATTTTTAAATCTCCTTTCAGCAACATTGTTTTATCTATCGTCATATCGTTGTTGGCAGCTGCAATTCGTCCTTTATAATCATCGAAAAAAGTTGAAGGCAACGGAAATTCAACATTATCAAATGCACCTAAGTCTTGTATGTCGGGCAGCCATTCCCGGTGAGTTGCTTTTTCACCTACTACCAAACAAAAAGGTTTTGTTTTATCTCTTTTGTCTAACCAGTCTGTAGTAAGCTTTGTAATAACATTTGTAACGTATCCCTCAATCCTTGTGGTATCACCATTTTCGATAAAGTCAGGATTATAATACATTCCCTGCCCTGGAAGGATATTGAAATAGTCGAATCCTTTGGGTAAGCTTCCAAGGTGCATCTTTCCTATCCAGGCTGTTTGATAATTACTTTGCTGAAGAACTTTAGGAAAAGTTGGTTGATCCACAAACTTTCCTTCGTTTGCTTTATAACCATTAAGGTGGCTGTATTTTCCGGTAAGTAATGTTGCCCGGCTTGGGCCGCAAATAGAATTCGTTACAAATGAATTTCTAAAAATAGCGCCCTCTTTTGCAATTCTGTCAATGTTAGGGGTCTTCGCAATTTTGCTGCCGTAAACTCCAATTTCCTGGTAAGCATGATCATCAGAAATGATAAAAAGAATGTTCGGACGATTGGCGCTCGACTGGTTAGTTTGCGAATAGCTGAAGTTTATATACGATAATATAAACATGCAAAAAAAGCAGCAATAAAGATTTTTCATAATAGCTTTAGAAGAAATAATCATTTGAACAATTTTATTTACAGTTACCACGATCACTTACTCTCCTGTAAGTTTTTTCAAAATAAGATTTTAAATATAAGGATGAAAATGAATCGTTCGGGTACTTATTTTATATCTGCTAAAAAGGCAATAGAAACTTTTCTAATATTCTGCAGTTTGTATCCCTTTCGGCAGTCGTATTGTATAAACTAATAAATTCCCGAACGTGTAATTCTCAAACTTTAAGACCAAATTTAAAATAATTTGTAGACGCTGTTACCTGTTAAAATCAACAAACATCTTTATCTTGGAGTGTATGGCGATTAAAACTAAACTGCTACAATTAATACTCCTCATCACGTTTTCAGTATCGTTATCTAATTGTTTTAATTCAAATAAGAAAGGCGATATAATCGGTGTCAAAGATTTACAATCAGATTTTAAAATTCTTCGTACAAGTTTGGAAGAAGCTCATCCAGGTCTTTATTGGTACACCCGTAAAAAAGAAATGGATAATACTTTTGACAGCACTTACAAGCTGTTAAATAAACCAATGACGCATATTGAATTTTTAAAATTATTGCTTCCCTTAACGGCAAAAATAAGGTGCGTTCATACTAATGTTAGTGTATCTAATGAGGCGGAGAATTTTGCTTTAACAAACTTTAAGTGCATTCCCCTTACGCTAACTTTCATCAATAATAATGCTTTTATTAAGTACGATTTCAGCAGCGAAGCAAAAGGCAAAACAGGGTGGCAGGTATTATCTGTTAATGGAAAAAGTATCGGTGAAATAATACAAACGTTATTTAAAGCTTTACCTGCTGATGGATATAATCAAACGTTCAAATATCATATTCTGGAAGGCTCTTTGTTCAGAGAAGGGTATGCATTGTGCATTGATCAACCTGCGAAGTTCAGTGTTGAAGTAATTGATCCCTCAACAGGCAGGCAGGAGTTGCTGAAAATAACTGCATTAACTAAAAAGCAAATTGAACGGGTTGATAAGAAAGAAAAATTTCATCCTGAAATATCAGTACATTTTATAGATAGTATAGCTGCTGCAGTTCTCAGGATAAATACTTTTGAAGCTGCTTCTTCTATTGCAACATACCGCGATACGCTACGTTCAATTTTCAAGGCACTTGATAACAGACATGCTAATAATCTTATTGTAGATGTAAGAGACAACGGTGGCGGAAATAATGGAAATGTAACTGACCTGTATGCTTATCTTGCTTCTGCTCCTTTCAAACATATACAACGCTCAGAAATGGTGGCAGATCATTTTACTTATATAAACTATGTTGCAAATCCGCGCGAATTTCAAACTTTAAGAAAAGTAAAAAATAGCGGGGGAACTTTCCAGGTTGATTACAGGTATCCCGGCGCTAAAGTGAGAGAGCCTGTGAAAGATTACCCCTTTAAAGGAAACCTGATTGTATTAGCTAACGGAGGAACGGTTTCGGCAGCCTCAGAATTTGTGGCCCTTGCTAAGTATCATAAACGGGCAACTATAATAGGGGAAGAAACCGGAGGGTGCTACTACGGTGCGACAGGTGGAAATTATTTGCTTCTTGTGCTTCCGGCGAGTAAGATAAAAGTTAGAATACCTACTATACGCATTTTTACCGCTGTTGATGTTGATACGATTTCACAACCTGTTGGTCGCGGCGTTCTTCCTGATTTTACAGTAGTGCATGATATTAAATCCAGAATGAACAATAACGATACGGTATTAAAGTTTGCAATAAATTATATAACAAAACAACGAGGGAAAGAAGGTTTATAATTTTAGAACTATTAATGTCATTTAGTAAAGCAATATTTCACGCAAAGACGCTAAGAAAACAGACGCAAAGACGCCAGGAAAAGAACTTTGTTCCTTTGCATCTTGGCATGAAAAATAAAGCAGTTGCCTCTTAACTAAACGACAATGACTTGAAAGATCGCTGCAATTTCAGCTTATTCATAATTACCCATACTATTGCTTATTAGGACCTTAAATTTTTAATTGGCAATGATGGTAT
>MWYU01000114.1 GCA_002050375.1 Chitinophagales bacterium 62-2 | reverse complement strand
AGTCATCAGTCTATCATTACTTTCCGTATTAGCCTATCTTTTCTGTTTGAATTTTAAGTAATTGAATGAATTCGTCTTTAAACTCCTTGCTTAAAAAGCTGACAGCAATCATGTCAATCCATGTATTGTGGGCCTTAATCATCTTATTAAAGATATTCTTCTGTTGCTTTTCATCGAGTTTTAGGGTGTTGAATGCAGCAATGAAATCTGCTTTCTTTATTTTTTTCTTCTTACCATTAAGCGTTAGAGCTAACTCTTCATCATCTGCCGGATTTACCAGTTTTGTTGCCACCAAATCATAAGCGGGTGAAAAAGCCATACCTGCCTCCGGTTGTTCGATCAGTGAAAAATTCTTTAAATGCATATCGGCATTACCGGTTAAAAAAGAAAATAACACCAATTCAAAAAAATTCACAACATCCAATCCGGGGTTTATAGAAAATTTTTGTATTGCTTTTGCAATCTGTTCATAGCTGCCATGATATTTATCCTCCGTTAGTCTTTCTGTTAATTGGCACATATCTTCCATGCGCAACTTTTGCTTTTTTACTCTGTCAATTCTCCTGGTTATGTAAGCTAAATTGCCTGATTTCAGACGGATGAGACTATGAGGAACAACCTTGATTTTAGCTATGTTAGCTAAATGCATTGTCAGGTCTTCCACTTCCGGTAATTGAGGGTAATTTGTCGTAGGTGGTTTTAAGATAAAGCCACCCCATAAGCCTACAATTGTGAACCTGCTTACAGCATTTGGTTCTTGTTTTGAGGCAAGGTGAAGAGAAAGTTTAGGCTGTACGCCGGTAACGGTGGTGTTAGTTTTTATAATTTCCTCTGCCAACTTTTCTAACTGATCTTCCGAATAAGGTAACTCGGGCGCTAAAGATTGACCAAAAATTTTTTTACTGCAACCACTATGAAAGTCTACCTCATCTGCAGCTAATACCTTATAGCAATATAGACACCTCTTTGTCATTGTTCTTCTATATTGATAGGGTGAACACTTACAGCACCTATGCAGTCTTTACAACACACCATTAATAAACCCATTCTATCACGAGGATTTAATTTCCAGTTTTTTTCTGCTATATCAAGCAACCATCCTTCCGGAATTAAGCCATCAAAAAATGGAAACATCACGGCTGATGTAAATCGCTTATCGGTTAGTGGCAGGGTTAAGCTCACCGGTTGCGGAGATGCTGATTTTAGGTATTGTTCATTGTATTGAAAATGATAACCATTCTCATCTTGCGTTAACCGGCCTGCTGTTTTATCATGTAGCTTTATTTCTGCTTCTCTTATAGCCATTATTCAGTTTTATTCATTTCAACAGGTCCAACCTGGTATCCAAATAATTGCAGCACCTGATTTACCTTATCTAAGCGTAATGTTTCTTTACCCTGCTCTAAATCGCGTATAAAGCGTAAGCCCACCCCCGCCTTTTCCGCTAATTCCGGTTGAGTTAGTTTTACAAAACTTCTTTTTTGCTTAACAAATTCATTAAGTTTCATTATTTATACCTTTTCGGGTATAAAGTTAAATATTTTTCCATCTTATACCTTCTGGGGTATAAATAGAAGAATAATAATAACATTATACCTCTTTGGGTATAATTAGTG
>MWYU01000171.1 GCA_002050375.1 Chitinophagales bacterium 62-2 | reverse complement strand
GTCCAATATTAATTTTAGCTATTTCAGCCCTTGCCCTTGGTTTCACAAGTTGTGGAAAAACAGGAAAGTCAAAGGGTGTGCCTGATAATGGCCAGCTCATGGGTGCATCTCCAAGCAGCCTTAAGAGTATGGATAAACCCTACGGTATGGTTTATATCCCATCCGGGATGTTTCATATGGGCCCCAGTGATGAAGACGTTAACTACAACTTTACTGCACGCAATAAAGCCGTATCTATAAGTGGTTTCTGGATGGATGCCACTGAAATCACCAATAATGAATATCGACAGTTTGTATGGTGGGTTAGAGACTCTCTTGCTGCGAAAGAATTGGGATACGGGACCGAAGTTGACGGAAGTTTTGCTGTTGACTGGAAAAAAGCAAAAACAATTAAATACAACGACAAAGCAGTTTTGGAAAAGATATCAAAACTTACACTTACACCCGATAACAGGCTGTATGGTAAAAATGAGATTGATCCTGAAAAGGTTTTATTTAGAGTTGAATATTTTGATCTGAAAGAAGCCGCTAAAATTGAGAACAAAGGGAAGCCCCGCAGTTCTTATATTTTTAAATACGACGAAAAAATTTATCCTGATACCCTGGTTTGGATGAGAGATTTTTCTTATTCGTATAATGAGCCAATGGCTAAAAGATATTTTGCTCACCCTTCATTTGGTAATTACCCTGTGGTAGGGGTTAGTTGGAAACAGGCAGCAGCGTTTTGCCGATGGAGAACGCTTTATATGAATAGCTTCTTAGAAAAAAAGAAACGAGCTACCGAAAGTGATTTTCGTTTACCAACCGAAGCTGAATGGGAATATGCAGCAAGGGGTGGACGTTCGCAATCAATGTTTCCTTGGGGAAACTACTATTTAAGAAACAAAAAAGGCTGCTTGCTCGCTAATTTTAAGCCTGGTCGTGGTAACTACGCTGAAGATGGCGGCCAGTATACTGTAAGAGCTGATGCTTACTGGCCAAATGACTGGGGCTTATATAATATGTCAGGAAATGTTGCCGAGTGGACTTCTTCTTTATTTTATGAAGGAAGTTATAATTTTCAGCATGACATGAATCCAGATGTTCGTTATGATGCTAAAGACTCCGATCCTCCCCGGATGAAACGGAAGGTAGTTCGTGGTGGAAGCTGGAAGGACGTTGGATATTTTCTTCAAACTGGTACGAGGTCGTATGACTATCAGGATACTGCTAAATCTTATATTGGTTTCCGTTGTATAATTGATTTACCTGCATCAGCCTCCAGAAGAAAATAACGGAGAAAATAACAATTGCCTATCACATTTTTTATCTAAACATTTATTTTATTTAACTTCTATTAAAGCGTGGGAGATTTAAAAATCCCCACCTTTATATTGTTATATTCATATTCTATTTTTTTAAAATTACCCGTACAAATCAAATAAAAATCAATTATGGCTTCAGGTATTTCCCCCGCAACAAACAGATTAGTAAACGTTATTGTATGTGTCGGTGCTGCTATTGTACTTATTGGTGCATGGTCAAAGCTTCTTCACAAATCATTTGCTGATGTTATGTTAACAGTTGGTTTATTAACAGAAGCATTCATTTTTCTTGTCTATGCAATTCTACCCCCGCC
>MWYU01000086.1 GCA_002050375.1 Chitinophagales bacterium 62-2 | reverse complement strand
CTGCACTTCAATTTGCTCTTATCAATCCGTGCTGTGCTGTTATTGATGTTGGCAGTATGATGATGATGGTATCTTACAGCGATGAAGAGGGCAATCAGCATTTAATGGAAGTTGATGCCTTTACAGAAAGCTTGCACCACTTTCAGTCACTTTAAAACAAGCCGGTGTTAAGCATGTAGCTATGGAAGCTACAGGGGTTTACTGGATTGCAGTGTATGAGATATTGGAGCAGCAAGGCTTCCATGTAACACTTGTAAATGCACAGCATTTTAAAAATGTAAATGCGCAAAAGACAGATGTAAAAGATTGTCAGTGGCTGCACCAGTTACATGCCAATGGGTTATTAAGAGCTTCTCATATTGCTAAAGAAGTTTTTCGTGAATTGAAAAGCTATTTGCATGAAAGAACGGTGTTGCAAAATCAAAAGAGTGATACGCTCAACCGTATACATAAACTGCTTACACAAATGAATATAAAAGTACAGCACTTAATAAGCGATATTGAAGGTGTATCAGGAATGAAATTACTACGGGGGATAGCTGAAGGAAAAACTAATCCGGAAGAACTATTAGCTCTTATTGATATAACTAAATTGAAAGCTGATAAAGAAGATTTGATAAAGTCGTTGAACGGCATTTATAAAAAACAGTTCATAGTTATCCTTCAGCATTCATTAAAAGCATACGACTTTTTCAAAGACCAAATGAAAGCTTATGAAATGCTGATTGAACAAGTATTGGAAACAATGCTTCCGGGAGATGAACATGGTTGTAAACCGGTTATTAAAAAGAAAAAAGGATATGTAAGAAAGAACCAGTACAGTATTAATTTACATGAATATTTAAAGCACATAATCGGAGTAGATATAACACTTATAGATGGCATTGATGAAATAAGCGGATTGGATATTATATCAGTAACAGGAACAGATATGAGCAAATGGCCAACCGCAGAACATTTTGCCAGTTGGTTGAATTTAGGACCCAGACCTAAAAAATCGGGAGGCAAAGTTATCGGTCATGAAAGAAGGTTTACAAACAACAAGGCCACACAGGCTTTTAGAATGGCAGCGCAAACCATGTGGCAAAACAAAGGTTCATTAGGGCATTTATATCGCAGGCTATCAGCACAAAAAGGTTCTAAAAAAGCCAACAAAGCAACAGCAAGAAAACTATCAGTAATATTTTACAACATGGTCAAAAATCAAACAGAGTATGACAAAAATAAATTACAAATTAATACTGAAAGGCAACGAGCTAAAAGAATAAGCTTTCTGCAAAAGGAAGCTATCAAGTATGGCTTCCTTTTGCAAAATGCAGGGGCATGATTACTAAAACCTTATGTAGGACGTCATTGTAAGGGAAGAAGCAATCTGCTATAGTAATATTAGGCTTTGTGGTATTGCTTCAGCATCTGTCACTTTCTTTGCCTTGATGCAAAGAAAGTAACCAAAGAAAAATCAAGAAAGGAATGATAACAGCCCGTTCCTTTCATTGTTCCTTGATTAAGCTTTTGTAGTACTGTGGCTTCAACATTTGTTTTTCATGCTTTATCTTTTTTGAAATTTCGGCGTGGAGTGGGTTTTAACGGTGGTAAATCTTTCAGCTTTAGCTATTGCTGT
>MWYU01000056.1 GCA_002050375.1 Chitinophagales bacterium 62-2 | reverse complement strand
GCCTTCACGTGAATGGATTAACGATAAGGAAGGTTGGTACCGCGGGGATTTGCATATGCATGATCTTAACTCTGATGGTGTTTACACACAGGAAAAACTAATAGAGTACAGCAAGGCAGCCGGTCTCGATTTTATGATACCTACCAATCACAATACGAATGCTGCCAATCTTAACTGGGGAAGATATGATGATAGTTCTATTCTCATTTTAAACGGAGAAGAGATCACTCCTTTCCAGGAAAATCATTGGAATGCTATCGGTATAAATCCTGATACATGGATAGAATGGCGTTATACTGCTGCTGCAGGTTTGGTTAATAAATACCAGGACCAGGTTAGACTTGCCGGAGGTTTATGTGTTATTAATCATCCGTATTATGAAAAGGATACTATCGTTGACTTCCGGTTTCCTGTGGAAGGTTTTGATGCTATTGAAGTATGGAATGGCCCCTGGGAAAGTTATGATGAAAATGCTGTTGTATGGTGGAATGGCATGCTGAAAAAAGGGATGGTTAAAACGGCCATAGGAGCAAGTGACTCTCACCGCCCTGACAGCAAAAGTATAATTGGTCATCCGCAAACGGTTGTTTACGCCAAAGGACTGAACCGTAAAGCTATAATTGATGGAATACGAAAAAGCCGTTGCTATATTTCTGAAAATTCAAACATCTCGTTAGGCTTAAAGGTTAATCCATTACATTCAAAACTTTCTGCATCAATTGGTGATACAGTTTCAATTCGTCACGGAGATAAGCTTTCAATTCTTTGTGATGTTAGGGGACTTGCAGACAGCAGTATGGTTTTACTCATTTCTAATAACGGTGTTGAGCGTGTATTTAATAATGTAAAAGGCAATTCAGCTTTAAAGTTTAAAATAGCCGGCAAAGGCATACAATATATTCGTGCCGAAGCGAGAAAAGCAGACCGGGACATGCAAGCTCTTAGTAATCCGGTATGGATTAGAAATTAATGGTTTCTTGGTTAGGTCAATGATAAAATTTCTATTGTTATTTTCTACAATGAAACGAACTGTAAAATTTTCAATTATATCATTGTTGTAATTTTCAAACATGAAAAACATCTTTTCCATACTATTCTTCATTGCGTTTTATTCTAAGCAACGTCTCCCGGTAGGGGACCTTTAGATTTGCTTTTAGAGTATTTATATAAGCAGTACTATTATTAATACTTTTCTTTTTTGCTACTTTTTTCTTTTACGATTCACATTAAAATGTGGATAGTTTAATTTTATGAAACAACCTGCCAGCATAAGCGAATTATGCGGAGACAAGGCTTACAGGCCTATGCAACGTTCTAATCTTATGCTGGTTTTTTGAACTAAAGAATCAAATAGAAAATAGGGATTGCAGTCCCATTATAAGGTCTTGATTAATGTTCAAAATCAGGTTGATTCATTCACTATTAAAAGAGCTAATGTATGAGCAAGTTATTAAAAAAATTTGTTGGTATCGACATTTCCAAAACCTATTTTGATGCTGCTATAATTAAAGCAGATCATCCTTCCGGGAGCATGCATAACCAGTTTTCACAATGCCCTGACGGTTTTAAAAAAATGGTAACCTGGTTGCAGCAACAGAATGTTTTGCTAAATACTGAAA
>MWYU01000119.1 GCA_002050375.1 Chitinophagales bacterium 62-2 | reverse complement strand
GTGTAATTACGGCAAATGTACCAGGACATAAAATTAATTATCTTGGTGTGGTATTTATACAATGATATACCAGAAATTCAGGCCGTGCGAAGTTCTTCAGCCATTTGTTGAATGTTACTTTATTTGGCAAAGTGAAAACCCCATTACTGATACGCTTGTTGTTGAGTCTCCCCCCACTGGTTTCTGCTCTATTGTTTTTAATATAGGCGACCCATACTTTTTACAGAATAAGAAATACGAATACTTGCAGGTGCCCAGTCAATTTATATCAGGGCAGTCTATTTACAGTTATAAGCTTTTTCTTAAAGGCAATATTTCTTTAGCAGGCATTGTTTTAAAACCGACCACCTTAGCATCGTTATTTCAATTGCCTGCTTTTGAATATACAGAAGAAAGAATTGCGTTAGAATCTGTATTTAAAAGTTCTGTTATAAATCATTTAGCTGATGCAATACAACTTGCAACAGATGGAAATGAAAAGGTGAGACTGCTTGAGGGATTTGTTTTACAATATTACCTTCAGAACAAACCAAAGCAAGACAGCATTGACTATGCTGCCAATACTATTATAGAAAAAAATGGTATGATACACATTCAGGATATTTTGAAAGATGTATTTATGTCGAGGAGAAATTTTGAAAGACGTTTTTTTAAAAAAGTCGGATTAAGTCCAAAATATTATTCGCGGATCAGGAGGATGGGTTATCTCCTTAATTTAATAGCGGGAAAGAAAAAGGTTGACTGGGCTGGCATTTTTTCAGAATGTGAGTTTTACGATCAATCACATTTTATTAAAGATTTCATTGAATTCACAGGAAGGTCGCCTAAACAATACCTTGAAGAAAATAATGAACTTGCTAACCTGGTTGATAAACCAAAGACAAACCACATCACCTGGTAATTGCCGCATTTTTACAACCAAGTTGTCGCATTATTACAATTCCGCCTTAATTACCTTGTTTAGTTTTGGTGTGTAATTAAATCTATTGCTCCACTTATAAATTACTTCACTTCTAAATTTAAAAAAATGGAAACCTTAGTACAACAACAGCAGATAAGCCTGAAGAATAAATGTGTTGAATTCATGTTTGCCTACCAGCAAAAAAACCTTGAGAAAATGCTATCGTTCTGTGACTTGAATGGAACTGTTGAATTCTTACCATTAGGTGAAGGAGGCAAAGGTAAAATTGGTGAATTAGGCAAAGCAATATGGGGCGGATTAATAGAATGCTTTCCTGATATTGATAACACTTTAGATGCGGCTGTAGCAGATGATGAGAAAACAGTTCGTTGCCAGGTAGTAATAAGAGGAACCCAGGCTAAGGACTTTGCAGATATAAAAAGCCAGGGAAAACATTTTGACAGTGATCACATTTTTATTTTTCATTTAAATAATGATAATAAAATAGACTATATCAGCATTCAATGGAACCATGAAGACTTTAAAAGGCAGTTGAGCTGATTATTACCACAGCTTTTGATATTCCAAGGTTTTAATATTAAACACTATTTAAACTTTTATTTTATGCAACGTAAAACTGCAGGAATGTTACTAATACTCTTTGCCCTGTCCTTATGTATAGGTGCAGGAAAAACAACGAGACAGATCCGATCGCCCTTCCCAAC
>MWYU01000014.1 GCA_002050375.1 Chitinophagales bacterium 62-2 | reverse complement strand
GAGATAGCCAGTCTACATTCCCTGGTATGGGGATTGGATTATACATCTGTTCTCAGATAATGAAAGAACAAGCCGGAAAATTATGGGTCGAAAGTACTGTTGGTAAAGGTTCAACATTTCATATCTGGCTCCCTTTAGATCATCGCAATAAAACCATCTGAATGTTGTTGGTTAAGTGTTTTTTTATGCTATCATATCCTAACAAATAGGTTGTAGGTTGGTTAATTAAGGTGACCAAAACAAATCAGTTTGACGTGAAATACTTACTGTAAAATCGGGGTTGAAATTTAAAACCCGGCGAAGTAGCGGACTTCACCGGGTTTTACTTACTAATATTTATGACAGGCATTAATGTTATCAGTTACCGCTCTTTACCCTGTTTTGTTCATCGCCTGCGCCACCATTTTTTCTGCGTGCTTCAGGTATATCTTTTTTACCAAACCGGTAACTGAAATTGATATTGAACTGCCTGCTTGGCCTCCTGCTTACAACGTCTACATTCACATCACTGTATTTTACTACGCCGCTAAATTGACGTGTATTAAAAATATCATCTACACCAAGTTTGATAGTGCCTTTGGTTTTTAGGACTTGTTTTGAAAGCGCTGCATTTACGGCTCCCATTCCATTTGACCGTATTAATCCACGAAGCATTTTACTATTGTACCATCCGCTTATTTCACCCGTCCAACCCTTACCGAAGGTGAAGGTGTTGGTTACATTACCACTAAAGCTCGTATACTGTACATTCACTACATCAGCCTGGTAAATACCTCTAAAGTGATTATTGAACACATTTGTATAAACATTAGCCTTCCACCACTTAGTAACCGGCACATTTGCCATCACAGCTAAACCATATTGCTTCATACTGCTGAAATTATCTTTTGTCACAAAAGTTGCCCTTCTTTGCGTATCCTGTTTTAGCAATTCTGTAATTATATCATTGGTTTGTGTATAGTTAAGAGTTGTTGTAAAAAACCTTCTATAGGTATGGCTCACTTCTATATTATTGGTAAACTGTGGCTGCAGGTAAGGGTTACCTTGTTCATAAGTAAGTGAATCTAAAAAATAAATAAACGGGTTAAGATCCTCGTAATCGGGACGTGAGATACGACGGCTGTAGCTTAAATTCAATTGATTTTTATTACTTGCATTCCAGGCTAAACCAACATTTGGGAAGAAGTTTGTGTAATTGCGTTTAAAGACAGAATCAGTTTTAACCTGCCTGCCTTTAGAGATAGTATTTTCCATTCGCAGGCCTCCGGTAACTTCCCATTTCTTTATTGTTTTGGAAAGAATAGTATAAGCAGCATTTATATTTTCATTATAAATAAAATGGTTGCTCCTGTTGTCCGGAGTAAATCCGCTTCCGGTATTACGTAAATAATCAACCATATTGTCAGTATTTACATAGCTGCTTTTTACACCTGCCTCAAGCTTTAAGCCTTTTTTAAATGGATGTACATAATCAGCCTTTGCGCTGTAAATATTTATAACAGACGGAATAGCACCCTGTAAAATAATATCGTTGCCATTTTTTACATTAGCAGCGTCAAAGCTTTGGGTGGTAAGCTTGTTGTTACCTTTGTTATTATAGTATATATAATCAAAATCGGCAGTAATC
>MWYU01000003.1 GCA_002050375.1 Chitinophagales bacterium 62-2 | reverse complement strand
GTACAAAACAGAACACAATGAAAAATGGTGGTTGAGTTATTAATAAATAGTAAATCCGTTTGAATAGTTAGGGCGGAGCCTGACGTATTGGAAGAGGCAGCCGATGAACAAAACAGGTGCTGAAACAGGTTCATCTGCCAAAGTAGTTGTTACTTAAAACTGTGATCATGAAATTACACGGCATAGATATTAAAGAGGATTGATGCTTTGGTTTCCAACTTTCACTACGTCCGTGTTGATTTAATAAATTCTATGTCAATAAAAAGAAAATTTCCTGCACCGCTTACGGTATTAATGATTGTGATTGTAATTGCTGCAATCGTTACCTGGGTTTTACCTGCAGGAAAATTCAATACGTTATCTTATAAGAATGAAAATTCATTTATAATGGAGACAAAGGACGGTGAAGTCCTGTTACCATTTACTCAAAAAACAGCAGACAGCCTTAGCATACGAATAAGCCTGCAAAGTTTTAAAAATGGCCAAATAAGTAAGCCGGTTCCTATCCCGGGAACTTATCATCGGCTTGAACAAAATCCACAAAGTATTATCAATATATTACAAGCTCCATTGAGAGGTATTTATGAAGCAATTGAAATAATACTTTTTCTGTTAATGATTGGCAGCTTTATAAATATTTTCTCTGCTTCCGGCGCTATTAAAAAAGGTATTGTGCGGCTCTCCTATAAAATGAAGGGAAGAGAGACCTGGTTGATTATTGTACTTAGTTTTTTATTTATTATGGGTGGAAGCACGTATAGCATGGATGCAGAAGCAATGGCCTTTTATCCAATATTAGTACCTGTGTTTTTAGCAGCCGGTTATGATTTGATAGTTCCTGTTGCAGTAATATTTTTAGGAACACAAATTGGTCAGCTATCTTCTGTAACCAGTCCATTTTCCACAATTATAGCATCGAATGCTGCCGGGGTAAATTGGATAAGCGGAATGGCCGAAAGAGTTATCATGTTTTTTGTTTCATCAGCAGTGAGCATTTATTACATTGTTCGGTATGCACAAAAAATAAAAAAAAAATCCGTCAGCCTCTTTAGTTTATAAGATTGATGGGAAAGTAGAATCACCTTTCCCTTCCATCACACAAGAGCAAGACAGTACGCCACTAAATACAAAAACTATTTTTTTGCTGTTGCTTTTTGCCCTTACGTTTATCACCATGATAACCGGAGTAATATTTTTTGACTGGTCGTTATTGGCAATGTCAACGGTATTTTTGGCTTCATCAATTATAGTAGGGATTATACTTCGCCTGCCGGAAAAAATATTTATCGAAAAGTTTATTAACGGAGCCGCAGATCTATTGGGCGTGAGCTTTATTACTGGCGTGTCACGGGGTGTAACCATAATGCTAAACGAGGGCAACATCAGTGATTCAATTATATATTATTCGTCACAAATGGTAGCAGGTCTGCCGCCCGGTTTGTTTATTGTAATGCTGTTATTACTTTATTTAGTATTTACCATATTCATTTCTTCTACTTCAGGTATGGCGGTGGTTACTATGCCTATCATAGGTTCACTGGCAGTAGTGATTGGCATACAGGGAAAAGATATTGTAAATGCCTATTTAAATGGAATGGGAATCATGAATATTATTTGCCCAACCGGCT
>MWYU01000083.1 GCA_002050375.1 Chitinophagales bacterium 62-2 | reverse complement strand
CCAAGATTAATCAAATATTGTACAGCGTAATCAGTAGAAACAGGTTGCATAGGAGTTGAATACAACAAAGTATGATGAGCAGAATTTGGAGTTCCCTGGCCTGCAAGATCATAAGTCATCAGGTTAACCCGGTCTGCTTTCTTCATAACTTTTTTCCATTCCATTCCTGTTTCCATCACCCTTTTAGACACTCCCGCAGCAAAACTTACTTCGGCATTTTTACCCAAAGACCGTCTTAATAATTTTACCAGTCTTGTAAAGTGCTGTCTATCCTCGGGAGCATATTTATGACCCGGGAAACCTTTCACTGCAGGATATTCCCACCATAGATCAAACCATTATCAAGAAGCTATTTAGCCTTTAGAAGTATTCTTTACCCTAACTGGTAAGTGGTTCCGCAGAACAAATAATTACGTAGTGTTCCTTGTCATACGTGCATTCAATACATCATTGCATTATCAGTATCCGATCCATCTAATATTTCACTAACATCCTGCATTTTCTCCTTAATTGACTTTGGCTCCTCTCCCCTGTGGGGAGAGACGGGGTGAGGGGAAAATTATTTTACTGCAAATGCAACGTCAGCTAATTAACTTATGTCAACCTGCTGAAGTAAGAAAATGACGAACCACCAACAACTGATAAAAGATTGTTTGAAAGGGTATCCGGCTGCACAAAAACAGTTGTACCAGCAGTTTGCTCCAGCCATGTTGGGGGTCTGTTACCGTTACACTAAAAGCACACAGGATGCGGAAGATGTATTGCAGGACGGGTTTGTGAGGGTTTTCAAATTTTTGGATCAGTACAACAAGGAAGGAGAGTTGGGCGCATGGATAAGAAAAATTATGGTAAACACTGCTTTGAATTATTTAAAGAAGAACAAAAAGTATCAGCAAGACCTGATGTTTGATACCAGTGAATTGCATGTGGTTTCGCAGGACGATCCCGAGATGCATTTGAACGCAAAAGAGCTGGCAGAGTTGATACGGCAAATGCCAACGGGTTATCAAACTATATTTAACCTATATGCCGTCGAAGGATATACTCATCCGGAAATAGGACAAATGCTCGGCATCAGCGAAAACACTTCAAGATCGCAGTACATGAGGGCAAGACAATTACTTATTACCTGGATAACCAACACAGATAAAAATAAGGTGTATGCAAGAAAATGAATTTGAAAAAAAGGTTCAAAATCGCCTGGACGGGTTATCACTTGTTCCAAACGAAGAAGTTTGGAAACAGGTGGAAGCAAGGATCCGCAACAAAAAAAGAAGAAGGCTCATATTCTTTTGGATGCTTGCAGGCCTTTTTTTAACAGGCGGAATAGGAACACTAATCTTTTTAAATTATAAACATACTTCTCCGCTCTCAAACGTTTCTTCTGTTAAAAAGTCTGGGAATGATCAAAAAATTAAAAATGATTTATTAGTAAAGGAACCTGTTATAACAAAGAGTGATGAAATTTCAGTAGAGAGAAAAGACGTGCAAAAAGATTTTGCGAAAGTGCCCACAGAGACATTGCGATCTTCCGGCTCAACCCGGAAAACTAAAGTTTATGACTATCAAAAAACTTATTTATTTAAAGAAACGCTGGTTGAAAAACCTGGGTTACTGAAGGCAACTCAGAAAGAATTAATCC
>MWYU01000715.1 GCA_002050375.1 Chitinophagales bacterium 62-2 | reverse complement strand
CTATTATTTGGATTTCCTGGTATAAAAAGTCAGCTAAGATTTCAACAGAAATTACTGAAGATGTAATAAGGGAAATTGCATTAAATCTATTTTCGTAGATGTAAAAGTATGTGCTGTAACGGACGTTTGGAGCGGACTAAAATTGGTTGTCAGGAAAGAAAAAAGGAATTTTAAAACTGAACTTTCCGCGCTGCAATCTATAGCTTTGCACCATCCTTATGGTTTAAATGCAAGGGAGTATCATGCATCCAAAGTACCTTTCTATTCACGACTTCTCCTACGATTTGCCCGATAATAAAATTGCCCAATATCCTTTAGCAGAAAGAGATGCAAGCAAGTTGCTGGTTTATAAAAAAGGAAAAATTGAAAGCGATATTTATAAGAACCTCCATCAATATCTTCCGCCCGATACTTTACTAATATTTAATAATACAAAAGTTGTTGAAGCAAGATTGCTCTTTCAAAAACCTACGGGAGCTGTTATTGAAATTTTTTGCCTTGAACCATTTGTTGACTATAAAGACATTACAACAGCAATGCTGCAAAAAGGTAAGGTTTTTTGGAAGTGTTTAATTGGCGGCGCAGGAAAGTGGAAGCATGGCATGAAGCTTTATAAAAGTTTAAAAAAAGACAATGTTGAAATTGTAATTGAAGCAGCAATAGCTGACAGGCTAAAGGATTGTTTTGTTATTGAACTGAGCTGGCAGCAAGATATATCATTTGCCGAGGTACTTCATCTTGCCGGTGAACTGCCTCTTCCGCCTTACCTGCACCGGCAAACTGAGGAAGATGATAAAGACCGGTATCAAACTATTTATGCAAAAAATAATGGGTCTGTTGCTGCCCCAACTGCCGGGCTTCATTTTACCGAAAGTATATTTAATAGACTCGAAAAAAAGAATATTGAGAAAGAGTTTGTAACGCTGCATGTGGGTGCCGGCACTTTCAAGCCTGTTAAAACCGAAAAGATGGACGAACATGAAATGCATGCAGAGTACGTTGATATATCGGCAAATGCCATCAAACAAATTATTGAATATGCAGAGAAAACTATTGTGGCAGTAGGCACAACTTCGCTAAGAACTATTGAAAGCCTTTATTGGATGGGAATTGAAATAGTTGAAAACAAGGATATTTCACCTGAGGAATTAAGCATAAAACAGTGGGATCCTTACGAAATAGAATTAAAACGGGTGAGTGCAAAAGAAGCCTTAACTCATTTGTATGATTGGATAAATAATCGCGGGTTACCGGGAATATTAACCAAAACACAAATACTAATTGCACCGGGATATAATTTGAAGATTGCCAAAGGTATTATCACCAATTTTCATCAACCAAAATCAACATTATTATTGTTAATAGCTGCCATTGTTGGAAATGAATGGAAGAAGATTTACGAGTATGCGTTGGAGAATAATTATCGCTTTTTGAGCTATGGAGATGGATGTTTGTTATGGGCAGAACGAGTATATTGAGAACGTGACTGTAAACCTTTCGCAGCTTCGCGAAGCAATCTTCCTGGTATCTTATTAACCATCGTTGTTGGAAAACTGCGATAAAATTAGTTAGCGAGGATTGCTTTGTCTTTAATTACCACGATACCGAATCTACTGCTCCTCATCAGCCAAAGGAACTTCAACAGTAAAACAACTTCCCTTGCCTAAAGTACTGTCTACTTTTATTCTTCCTTTATGCACATCAATTACCGTTTTTACATAGCTCATTCCTAAACCAAAACCCTTTACATTATGTATGTTTCCGGTATGTGCACGGTAGAACTTTTCAAATATTCTCTTAGTTGTTTCTTTGTTCATACCAATGCCGTTGTCTTCAATTTTTATCTGTAAAAACTTCCCTGTATTCCAGGTAAAAACTTTTATGCAAATGTTATCTTTCGAATATTTAATGGCATTATCAAATAAGTTCGATATCATATTGGTAAAATGATTTTCATCAGCTATTATCTCATCGTTCTTAGCTTTTAAGTGCATTTCTACTTTGCCGTTCTTATCCTGTAACTGAAGCTGGTAATTGTTTAATGCTTTTTCTATAATTGGAGTTGCCTTCACTTTCTTCATGTCAAGATTCAGCTCCTGGCGGTCGAGCAATGCGGCCTGCAAAATTGTTTCAACATGCTTATTCATGCGCTTGTTCTCTTCCTTAATTATCCCGCTGAAGTATTGCATCTTTTCGGGGTTTTGCTGCACCTTATCATTTTTGAGTGCATCTACCGCCAGCGAAATAGTTGCTAAAGGTGTTTTAAATTCATGGGTCATGTTGTTAATGAAATCGCTCTTAATTTCGCTTAACTTTTTTTGACGCAATAGTGTATAAACGGTTAAAGCAAATGCTGCAAGAATGATAATTGTGAATGCAAGCGCGCCAACAATCATCCACATTAAAGACTGCCATACCTGCGTTTTAAAATCAGGTACAATCACTATTAGATGTTCGTACGGAACAAGACCTTCTAACAGACTGCCGGTATCAGGAACGACCGGCACTATTATTTGTTTGTTGTGAACTTCATCCAGCACTTCAGTCCTGAAGTTTTCTGATTGCATTTCAATGTTGTACAAGTTCGAATTTGAAGCAATAGCAAATTCAAATTGTACTTCTTTCAAATTTCTCAGATTAAAAGATCGCTGTAGTTTTTCTCTTATCTCAAAGTTAGAATAATGTTGAGAAATAGTAGGCCTTTCAAAACTCATGGGATAATCCTCAGGCAACAAACTAAGATTAGGCTTCCTGGGGATTTTGAGGTAGGGAGCCGAAGAAGCCTGTTTACTTAATTCCAGAGCCACCTCAGTTGTAGCTTCTTCTGCTTTGCTATATAACTGCTGCTGCCTTAGTATTATCATATCCCTAAACCAACTTACCTGCAGTACAATAATACCGAGCAAAGACAGTGTTATTAATAAAATGATCAGAGGAAAAATTTTCTTCATCGCCCACAAATATAACAGCAACTATGAGTGTTTAAAAAATTGTTACTTCTTTAACAACTCTTTTTAACGCCCTGTTTGCACCAAATAATTTTTGCTGAAATAGTTTTAATGAATAATATAAATTCCTAACTTTTCAACATGGTAGATATAGCGCCCGGAAAACTATTAATAGCAGATCCTTTTTTAAAAGACCCCAACTTTGGTCGTTCAGTTGTTTTTATATGCGATCATAAGGATGATGGAAGCTTTGGATTGCTTTTGAATAAAAAGTATGAGCAGGTTTTAGGAGAGTTGATAAGCGATCTTGAAGACAGTACTATTCCTGTATATCTCGGAGGACCTGTACAATTAGATACTGTTCATTTTCTGCATCGTCGTCCGGAGCTTATTCCCGGAGGTTTTGAAGTAATGGATGGCATTTACTGGGGAGGCGATTTTCAAGAGGTGGTTAGGCTGGTTAAAGCAACCGAAATAACAAATAAAGACATTAGGTTTTTTATTGGTTACAGTGGTTGGGGAGAAGGACAGCTTGAAGCGGAGATGAAACAAAAAAGCTGGATAACAACCGACGCAACGAGCGATCTTATTTTTGTAAATAATGCAAACAATACATGGAAAGATGTATTAAAACAATTAGGAGGAGAATACGTGCAAATGGTAAATTACCCTCTCGACCCGCAGTTGAACTAATATTATCTTCCCCAGAAATTAAAAAAGCCCAAACGGGCTTTTTAATTTAACGCATACCGACTTAGTGTTATCTTAAAGCAAAAACGAGACTCGCATGAGCTCCAACAGAGCTAAGGTTGGAGATGTTATTCTTATTATATGCCGAAAAATTATAGGTAGCTCCAAGCTTAAATCCTGATTGGTTAAATTTATTTCCAAAAGGAATTAAGATGCCTGCACCTGCATGTGCTGCCACCGGAATAGACGCCTGATTGTCTGTAAACTGACCAAAGTACTGAGAGTAGTTTACCATATTCACTCCTGCACCTGCAGATACATAAGGTTGTATAGATGAAGAACCACCTTTAGGAAAATAAGTGCCCCGAATAATTAATGGAAGAACTTCCATTGTGTTTGTTACCACAGCAGACGTAGTTTCATTAGGGCCGGTTTTATATTGCTCCCGGCCATATTTTTGATAGTAGCTCTGATATCCTGAGTGTAGGCCTATCGAGAACTTTGGGTTGATTGCATAGCTAATTTCACCCATTAAACCCCGGAGTGAAGTATTACTTATATAATTACTTTTCAAGCTTCCCAGGGGAGCGCTTATATTATATCCTATTTCTATTTTTAATTTGTCTTGAGCAGATGCAGGGACGAAAATGAACCCGGCTGCAAATGTCACTACCATTATTAATAACCGCTTTTTCATATTTATTATCTTATTGTTGTGTTTTTAAATAAGGTGACTGATTAAATAATGCTTTTACCTGCGAAGACGCTGTATTAGCATCAAATATTCCCGAACCACGTATTAAACCAGTCCATATAACGCCTATTCTATTTGTAGTTGCGGCATTTTTTAAATCCAACATATCTACAGCCAATGCGCCTTCTCTAATTGAGTAAGTTGCATAACTATAAGGTGAATAGTATCCATACCCTGAATAACCCCAGTAATAAGGATCCATGTAGCTTCCGTAGTAATTGTTGTAATAATCATTATACCTTATAATACCGGTTGAAGTATTATAAATACGGTTAACATTAATTCCAAGGTCGGGGTTTGAATTTTTGCCTATCAAAGTATAACCTCTTGCCTGCATTTCACTTTTTACAGCGCTAATAAAGGCCTGGTCGGTCGCGTTTGACTGCTTTGATACCTGTCCATTATTATCTACAACGACAGTATCAGAAATACTGAAAGTTTTATAATTTAAAAACCCTGCAGTGGAGTCATAATTGGTAATGTAGATCCTTGATTCTTCTTCAGTTAAATTATCAAGAGGGTCTTTAGAACAACTGGCAAATGTTGTAACTAAAGCCACAATGCTTAACCACAATCGAAACTTGCTTTTCATATTAATTTTCCTTTTTTAGATTAGTTTTTTAATCAATATCAAAGCAAATGCCTTGCTCTGCAAAAGGATTGCTAAAACAAGCATTTACGTATGAACCGACTTAAGGAGGAGTGTGAAAAATATAAAAACGTTAAGAAGCAGGTATGAAATGATATGCTTCTTAATAACTTTTAAAAAAGCAAATGACAAAAATTCATTAAACAGAGTCAGAGGTCATAGCAAAAAAAAACTCTAACTGTGTTAGAGGATCGATACAGGATGAAACTTAAATTATAATTCCACTGCCCCTTCAACAAGTACAGTTGCTTTATTATTTAATACTTCTACAAATCCGCTTTGAATTGTATAGTTAGTATTTGTGTTTTTATCATTTAACACTTTAAGATTACCTTTTGACAGTGCACTTACTAAAGGCGCATGTTTGTCCAGTACTTCAAACTTACCATCAACACCTGGCAATTGTACCCCATACACTTCACCGCTGTATAGCTTCTTTTCCGGGGTTAAAATTTCTAAAAGCATATGTGCTAATTAATTTGAGAACTTGCAATTGTCTTTCGCTGAGGTAACTTTTTCAGATTAGCTTTAATTTTTAAATTAGGCAGTTGCAGCAGCCATCATTTTCTTGCCTTTTTCCACAGCATCTTCCAGGGTGCCTACAAGGTTAAATGCAGGTTCCGGGTATTCATCCACTTCACCATCCATAATAGCATTGAATGCGCGAATGGTATCTTCAATACTTACAAATACACCTTTTAACCCTGTAAATTGCTCAGCAACATGAAAGGGCTGCGATAAGAAGCGTTGTACTTTTCGTGCAAGGGAAACTGTTAGTTTATCTTCGTCGCTTAATTCATCTAACCCAAGGATAGCGATAATATCCTGTAGTTCTTTATAGCGCTGTAAAATAAGCTTTACACGGTTTGCACAATCGTAATGTTCAGCACCCACTATAATCGGAGTTAAGATACGGCTTGTACTATCTAACGGATCTACTGCAGGATAAATACCTAAGTCGGCAATCTTACGGCTAAGTACCGTAGTTGCATCGAGGTGAGCAAAGGTGGTCGCCGGTGCGGGGTCAGTTAAGTCATCGGCAGGTACGTAAACCGCCTGTACAGAAGTGATTGAACCGTTTTTAGTTGATGTAATACGTTCCTGCATCAAGCCCATCTCTGTTGCTAAAGTTGGCTGGTAGCCAACCGCGGAAGGCATTCGTCCTAACAACGCAGACACTTCGGATCCAGCTTGCGTGAACCGGAAAATATTGTCGACAAAAAATAAAATGTCTCTCCCTTTTCCTGTACCATCACCGTCGCGAAAATATTCAGCAAGGGTTAAACCACTTAATGCGACACGGGCACGGGCGCCTGGCGGTTCATTCATCTGCCCGAAAACGAAAGTAGCCTTACTTTCTTTTAAATCCTGCAGGTTCACTTTGTCTAAGTCCCATCCGCCTTCTTCCATACTATGTTTAAAATCGTCACCATAATTCATGATGCCTGCTTCAATCATCTCTCTCATCAGGTCGTTACCTTCACGTGTTCTTTCACCTACACCGGCAAATACAGATAAGCCACCATGACCCTTTGCAATGTTATTAATCAACTCTTGAATCAATACTGTTTTACCTACACCCGCTCCACCAAACAAACCAATTTTACCACCTTTAGCGTAAGGCTCAATTAAATCGATAACTTTAATACCGGTGTATAAAATTTCCGAAGCAGTACTAAGGTTTTCAAATATTGGAGGCTTACTGTGGATAGGCCGTCCGTTAACTTTACTAACCGCCGGCAAACCGTCAATAGGATCTCCGGTTACATTAAACAAACGTCCATTAATATCTTCGCCAATAGGCATTGTAATTGCTCTGCCCGTATCTATAACTTCAGTTCCGCGAACAAGGCCATCTGTGCCATCCATTGCAATACAACGTACACTGTCTTCACCCAAATGCCTCTGAACTTCCATCACGAGTATATCGCCATTTTCGCGTTTCAGTTCCAACGCATTAAGAATTTCAGGTAATGTGCCTTGAAACTGAACATCTACCACCGCTCCGATCACCTGTTTAACCTTACCACTTTTCGACATATTTAAATATTTGTATGGCTTTGAAATTTCGGCGAAGGTAAGGTATAGCAGTTTATTGCTTGTAAAAGAGAACAAATTTTTCTTAATCCGTTGTGTAACAATTTTAGAAATCTCTTTGCAAATTCTGGTTCTGCCCTCTCCTTAAAAACTTTTCGTTTCTCTTATGACTAGTGATAAGATAAAAATATTGGTATGCTATTTGCCTTTTCTAATATAATTGATTGGAAGACTTGACGAACTAAGCCGTTGCTAACCTTCGAGATCCAACCAATGCAAAGTCCAACTCCTGATATTATCCATATTTCTTTATTTTTATTATAGAGAAGGAAAATATCCCCCGAACCGAAAAAAAGAAGCTTTTTAGCTTCTTTTTTATTTTATAATAGTGCCGTTTTTGTCACCCTTCTTTCAACTGTTACCAGCTTAACCGGGAAACTTATTAATTATTCCGTATTCATTAATTTGCGGCCTTATGGTAATTAAATCTGCTGAATACCTTATTTCAAGCCCTGAGTTTACAAAGTGTCCGCTACCCGATCGCCCTGAATATGCCTTTATCGGTCGCAGCAATGTAGGAAAGTCTTCTCTTATAAATATGTTGTGCAATAGCGAGAAGCTTGCAAAAACTTCGGGCTCTCCGGGCAAAACGCAATTAATTAATCACTTTGCAATAGCAAGTATTGAAGGAGATGACCCGGCAGCAAATAAAAAACCATGGGCATGGTACATAGTAGATCTTCCGGGATATGGCTTTGCCAAAGTATCTCAAACAAGCAGGAGAAGATGGGAACAAATGATTGAAAACTATTTACGCAAAAGAGAGAACCTTGTACACGTTTTTGTTCTTATCGACAGCAGGCACGAGCCTCAAAAAATTGATCTTGATTTTATAAATCAATTAGGCGTGTGGCAGGTTCCCTTTAATTTGATATTCACCAAATCAGACAAAGAAAACCAGCGCACAGTAGCTGCAAACGTAAAGGCATTTTTAGATGCAATGAGAAAAAGCTGGCAATTTCTTCCCCAGCATTTTATTACAAGCGTTATAAAAAAGCACGGAAAGGATAAGATACTGGCTTTTATAGAAAGCAGTAACACGCAATATTATAAAGAAGGTAATGGTTAAACCTGAGAATTCAATAAATCATGGCGAATGGCTTAGTCGTAGTTTGTAACCGTCGCAGAGCATTTTTATGAAGAAAGTTTACTTTGTACCCGGCTTAGGAGCGGATAAGAGATCGTTCAGCTTCCTGGATCTTTCTTTTTGCCAGCCCCATTTTATTCAGTGGTTAACTCCCATGCCGTATGAAACACTTCCATCGTATGCAGAAAGATTATTTACTTTAATAAATGATGAAGAGGCCACAATCGTGGGATTATCTTTCGGCGGAATGCTGGCAACAGAAATGGCGAAGCAACATGCAAAAACAAAAGTTATAATTATCGCAAGCGCCAAAACATACCGCGAAATTCCCGGGTACTTAAGATTTTGGAGACGAATACCGGTTTATAATGTGATTGTTAATGAAAGAACGAAAAGCTCCAGCCGTTTTGTCTTAGGAATATTGGGAGCAAAAGGTATTGAACAAAAAAGAGTACAGCACGAAATTTTAATGTCTTCAAATCCTGCTTTTACCCGTTGGGCAATGGACGCAATTGTAAAATGGAATAATATAGTCGTGCCTAAAAATGTAATTCATATACATGGCACTGCTGACAGGTTATTACCTTACCGCTATGTAAAAGCCGATTATACTGTTGCTGGGGGTGAACACGTAATGATAATGGACAGAGCTGATGAAGTTTCGGCCTTACTAAAAACTCTCTGTACTGCTTAAAGCTGATTAATTACCTTGTAAATTTCTTCGGCTACTAATTGATTCCCTGTTTCAGTGAGATGCACTGTATCTGTAGTAAGAATGCCTGCTTGTTTATCTTCGGGATTATTTGCAAGATTATAAGCCAGGAATGCTTGTCTTAAATCAACCAAAGGAAGATTATGGTTAGAGGCGATGTTTCTTATTATGTCGCTGTACTTATTTAGTTCTTCATCCAATTCATTACTACCGTTTACTTTTTCACCAATAACAGTTGGGGTACACACAATCATTTTACAGTTACTTACCTTTAGTTTTTTTATTGTTGCCTCGTAATGGGTCTCAAAGTCATTTGCATCTGTTCCTGTACCATGAGTTTTCTTATGCCAAACATCATTAACTCCAATAAAAATAACTACCACATCAGGTCCTTTAGCTAATACGTCTTCATCCACTCTCAGGTAGAGGTCATATATTTTGTTTCCACCAACACCTGCAGCAATTAATTCAACCTTGTCATTCTCGTCATCATTTTTAAAAAGCCTGATCAACTTTGTTATATAACCCTCCGGCTTCGTGCCTTGCTCAGTAATAGAGTCTCCAAAAAAAATAATTCTCTTTTTCTTTTTTCCGTAGTTATAAGACATTAGCAGCATACTGCAAACAAAAGCCGCAAACAACAGAAGCTTCACCTCCATAAATTTCTTATTCTAATTTAAATATAACCACTGCTTACAGAAGATCATACAGCTTTGAGACAAAAAAGACTGAATATCAGTTACTTTTAAAGTATAGTTACTAATCCCAATTTTTCATTACAGGAGTTGTTTCTGCCATTTGTTCAACGTACTTGCGTTCGCTCAACAGGTAGCCGTTTCCTTTTGCGCAAAGGTGAACGATCAGGTGTTCTACACTCATTGGGTTGCCCTCAGGAATATCAGCAATATTAGTATGGCGGATATCGTGGCCATCAATAAATATAACAAGCCCGCTTCCTAATACTTCCATTTTATTTCCCTCCGAAATAAACAGGCCGGTATCCTCGCCGAGACCTACGCCGATGCAAGAAGGATTAGCCCCAACCGCCTGGGACAATCTTCCAAAACGGCCGCGTTTTTCAAAGTGAGAGTCGAAGATTACATTATCCATAAGCCCGAGACCGGTAGTAATTTTTACCTCACCTTTTAAGTGAGCTTTAGATGCATCTCCCTCGTAGATCATGGTGCTGCTCATAGCCATAGCACCTGCCGAAGTTCCTGCTACCACTATTGGTTCTGTTTTATACCGTTGCTTTAAAATTCTAAGAAACATAGTTCCCCCAAAAGTTGCTGTAAGGCGTAGTTGATTACCTCCCGAAAACATAATTGCATCACACTTTTCTATGCGCTCAATAATGTCTTCCTTTGCCGCATCTTCGCGGGTTCTAATATTCATTACACCAACGTTTGTGCACCCAATTCTGCCAAAGGCATCCATATAATTGTTTCCAACTTCATAAGGTATCATCGAAGCTGTAGTAATAACTTCAATCCTTGCTGCAACACCTCCGGCTTCTTCTACAATTCTTCTTAAAATACCCAGCACCGAAAAATTTAGATTGCTTTTAAAAAAGGAGTCTTTTTCCGCAACCGTGCCCTTATCTTCTGCACCACCAATTACAATAAGCTTCCCTTTGTTTATAAACATCTTTAGTATTATTTGACAAGTAAAAGTAACCGATAATTACCTAATTTATATTGGAAGGGCTGATGTAAAACGTTTCACTAAGATTTGAAGCATAAGCAACTTTCTCTAATATAAGCTTATACATGTGTTTTAAAGTTTGCAAGTCTTTCTTATCAGCAAAAATCAGACGGCGGGCAATTTGATAAGTGTTATTAATAGGTGTTATTTGTAAATTACAAGCGGGCAATAAAATGACGCTTTATACAAAAAATATTAAGACTACTAATAACTATAACCTTTTCGCTACATGAAAATAATTGACATAAAAGTTCTAAGAGGACCTAATTACTGGAGTATTCGGCGGGGCAAGCTTATTCAAATGCGGCTCGATCTTGAGGAGATGGAGCAATGTCCAACTAATAAAATTCTAGGTTTTAAGGAAAGGCTCGAGAAGCTCTTTCCAACCATGTACTCGCACCGCTGCAGTGTAGGTACACCGGGTGGTTTTTTTGAACGCGTGGAAGAAGGAACCTGGATGGGACATGTGATTGAACACATCGCCCTTGAAATACAAACCCTTGCCGGCATGGATACCGGATTTGGAAGAACACGCGGTACAGGTAAGGAAGGTGAGTATTACGTCGTTTTTAGTTATACGGAAAAAGAGGCGGGCCTTTATGCTGCAGACGCTTCTGTTAGAATTGCACAGGCCCTTGCAGATAACAAAGAGTACGACCTTGAAAAAGATATTCAAACACTGCGCGAAATAAGAGAAGATACCCGTTTAGGCCCTTCAACCGGCAGCATTGTAGAGGAAGCTGCCAAACGAGGCATTCCTTATATCAGGTTAAATAAATCAAGTCTTGTTCAATTAGGATATGGCATACACCAAAGAAGAATAAGAGCAACTATCGCAAGCACCACTTCACACATTGGGGTTGACATAGCGGGAGACAAAGAAGAAACGAAAGACTTGTTGGAAGCAGCAGAAATTCCGGTTCCCAACGGCAAAATTGTAAAAAATGAAGACGACTTAAAAGGCGCAATTGACAGCATTGGTTTTCCTATTGTTTTAAAACCGATCGACGGTAATCATGGTAAAGGCGCTACCACTAATATCAATAATTACGACGATGCAAAAAAAGCCTTGGCGGCGGCGCAGGTGTATGGGCAAAGTGTAATCTGCGAACGTTTTATTACCGGTTTCGATTTTAGAGTCCTTGTTATTAACCACAAATTTATTTGTGCCGCTTTACGTACGCCTGCAAGTGTAACCGGAGATGGAGAGCACAGTATTCAATGGCTTGTTAACGAAACTAATAAAGATCCGCGCCGCGGTTATGGGCACGAAAAGGTGCTTACGCAAATAACAGTAGATGATTTTACACAAAAAATGCTTTATGATTTAGGATATACTTTAGAAACAGTTCCTGCAAAAGGTGAGTTAGTTTTATTAAAGCCCACGGCGAATTTAAGTACAGGTGGAACAAGTACCGACGTGACCGAAGAAGTACATCCGGCTAATATTTTCTTTGCCGAAAGGATCTCGAAAATTGTTGGTTTAGACATTTGCGGTATTGATATCATGGCTCCCGATCTTAAAGTTCCTATCACAGAAAACGGCGGTGCTGTGCTTGAGGTAAATGCTGCTCCCGGTTTTCGCATGCATATTGAACCTTCAGTGGGGCTTGCAAGAAATGTGGCAGAGCCTGTAATAAATATGCTTTTCCCCGCCGGAAGTACGGGCCGTATTCCTATTATCGCTATTACAGGCACAAATGGTAAAACAACTACCAGCAGGCTGGTTTCTCATATTTGTAAGTCGGCCGGATATAAGGTAGGCTTTACTACCACTGACGGTATTTATATTCAGAATAATTTAATGATGACTGGAGACTGCACGGGACCGGTAAGTTCAGAATTTGTTTTAAAAGATCCTACTGTTGATCTGGCTGTTTTAGAATGTGCCCGCGGTGGAATTCTAAAAGCCGGGTTAGCTTTTAGAAATTGTGATATTGCGATTGTAACCAATGTGAGCGCAGACCATATTGGATTAGGCGGTATTGAAACCATCGAACAAATGGCCAAAGTAAAAGCCATTCTTCCCGAAACTGTTTTCCCGCACGGGTATGCTATATTAAACGCAGATGATGACCTTGTTTACGCCATGAGAAAAGGACTGGAGTGCAAAGTCGCTTTGTTTAGTATGGACGAGAACAACGCAAGAATTAAAGAGCATTGTGAAGATGGAGGAATAGCGGCAGTTTTCGAAAATGGGTATGTTTCAATTTTAAAAGGGAACTGGAAATTAAGGATTGAAAAGGTTCGGGATATACCAATAACTTTTGAAGGAAAGGCGGTTCATAATATCATGAATACTTTACCTTCTGTTCTTGCAGCGTACTTATTCCGTAAAATTGAAATAGACGATATTAAACTGGCACTAATCACCTTTATTCCGTCGGCTGCACAAACTCCCGGAAGGTTAAACCTTTTTCAATTTAAAAAATTCAATATACTTCTCGATTTTGCTCATAATCCTGCCGGTCTACACTTATTAGGCGATTTTGTAAAAAAAATGACTGGTTCCCCTAAAGTCGGTATCATTTCAGGAACGGGCGACAGAAGAGATGAGGATATAAGGGAAATAGGAAAAATTGCTTCCACTTATTTTGATGAGATAATAATAAGACAGGATAAAAACCTGAGAGGCAGAACCGCCGAAGAAATTACAAACCTTCTTTTAGAAGGAATTAAAGAAGGAAATAAAGAAACACCCATAGAAATAAAATCAGATGAACGCGAAGCAATATTGTATGCACACAAAAATGCAAAACCGGGATCTTTAATTACAGTAATGGCAGATGAAGTAGCAGAAGCACTCAATTTGCACAAGAACCTAAAAGAGGAGGAAGATAAAGGATAAGGATTGAAGGATAGGTATTAAAGGATTTAACGATTACGGTAGAACTCTCTTAACTATAGAAGTTAAACTTTCTATCGGATTTTAAACACTGAAAAAAATGTTGGGTACAATAAATTCAACCCTTATTTTTGCACTCCCCTAACCGAAAGGTGTGGGACACAGGATTGGCCTATAGTATAAAGGTAGTACGACAGATTTTGATTCTGTTTGTCGAGGTTCGAATCCTCGTAGGCCAACAGGAATAAACCGTTGAAGAGCGATACATATAAAGCTTTCAGCGGTTTTTTTATTTTTGTTACTGACGGTTTTTCTGGCGGTTATAAAGAACCACTGAATAATGAAAGTGGGGGGAAAATATAAAATAATATATTAATAACTGCTGTAGATACCACCTCGGGAGCCAATGTCTATTACTTCGATAATTACCTCTTCTTTGTATACAGTATAAATAATACGATAATCTCCTGCACGCAATCTGTAAGTATTTTCTATTCCTATTATTGCTGCGTAACCAGGTGGATAAGGATTTGTTTTTAAAAGATCAATTTTAGCAGCAATAGACTTCGCTATTTTACCCGAAAGCTTCTTTAAATACTTTTCAGGTGTTTTCAGGATTATTACCGTGTACACTGTTATACTTTTATCCCATGCTTTTTATCTAATTCTTTTTTTACATCTTCCCATAACCTGCCCGTTTCATTTCTATCTTTTATGGCCTGCACTGCTAGTATATCAATCAGATTTTCTAACGCCTCACTTACTTCGGGATTCTTCATTAGTTTGGGTACATCCAGCACTAAAGTTTTTAATCTACCAGTGAGGGGATCATTTTTTGTTTGTACACCTGCTATGCGTGCCATAATAAGACTTCTTTTATAATTCCAAATTTACAAAAAAGGGGGAAAATCATTGCTTGATTTTAAGAGGTGATATGAGAAGTTATCTGTAAATATCTTTTCTATTCCATTAACACTTTGCTTATACACTACCCCCATATTATATAACAGAAAACTCCATTTATCGGCCTGCTCTTCTATTATTTTAGAAGTAGGCTTACCTGCTCCATGACCAGCCTTGGTTGCTATACTTATCAGCACAGGATTATTGCACGATTGTGCTGCCTGTAAAGCTGCTGCAAACTTAAAGGAGTGAGCAGGCACTACACGGTCATCATGATCTGCCGTTGTTACAAGTGTTGCAGGATAACATTTTCCCTTCTTTAGATTATGAACAGGAGAATATTTGTACAAATAGTCAAACATTTCCTTGCTATCGTCGGCGGTACCATAATCATAATCCCAACCTGCACCTGCAGTAAACTTATGATAACGCAGCATATCCATAACACCTACTGCCGGAAAACAAACTCTGTAAAGGTCAGGGCGCTGAGCCATACAAGCGCCAACAAGTAAACCACCATTAGAGCCACCGGAGACAGCGAGGTAATCGGTTGAGGTATACTTCTCCTTAATCAAATATTCCGCAGCAGCAATAAAATCATCAAAAACATTTTGTTTCTTAAGCTTAGTACCGGCATTGTGCCATGCATCGCCATACTCGCCCCCACCGCGAAGGTTAGCAACAGCATATACTCCCCCATTCTCTATAAACACCAGATTGCTTACACTAAAACCAGGCGTAAGACTAACATTAAAACCACCATAAGCATATAGCATTAAGGGATTTTTGCCCGTTAACTGCATACCCTTTTTATAGGTAACAATCATTGGTATCTTAGTTCCATCTTTTGAAGTATAGAAAACCTGCCTGCTTTCATACTGCTCAGGAGTAAATTTTACTGTTGGCTTTTTATATAAAGTTGATTTACCAGAATTTATATCGTACCTGAAGATGGAAACAGGGTAGATATAAGATGTGAATGAATAGTAAACCTCTTTCTCTTCGCGTTTGTTGCTAAAGCCGCTGGCTGTTCCCAATCCCGGTAAAGCAATTGTATTTATCTTCTTACCATCCAGTGCATATTCTTCTATTTGTGATACGGCATCTTTGGTGTAATGAGCAAAAAGATGTCCGCCACCAGTACTTAGCTGCAAGGGAAATTTTACTTCCGGTATCAAATCTTTCCAATGTTCCGGAGTTGGTGCGGAGGCGTCTGCGACTACCAATTTACGGTTAGGAGCATTTAGATTGGTAAGTACGTAAAGCTTGCCTTTATCTGCATACACCACATCCTGCTCGTTCTCAAAACCGGTAACAATGGGTACGATAGGGGCACTTTTTTTGGTGACGTCCTGTATATATAACTCGTTACCGTAAGTAGCGTTTGATGCGGAAATAACAAGATACTCCTGGTTCTCCGTTACGTAACCTCCAATATAACGGCGGGGTGTTGCTTCTCCTCCAAATACAAGTTGATCCTGTGTTTGAGGAGTGCCTAACTTATGAAAATACAGTTTATGAATTTGTGTCTTGCCCGATAGCTGGCTTCCTTCTGTAGGTTTATCATAGCTGCTGTAGTAGAAGCCATCATTGTTCCTCCATGATAGTCCGCTAAATTTTACATCGTACAAAGTATCATCAAGAACCTTCTTTGTTTGAGCGTTGATTACAATCACCTTTCGCCAGTCTGAGCCACCTTCAGATATTTGGTAAGCAGCAAGTGAACCATCTTTAGTGAAGTCTATACCGGCAAGCGAAGTAGTACCGTCAGCAGAAAATTTATTAGGATCCAAAAACACTTCAGGCTGTTGTCCCTTTTTCTCCCTGTACAATACAGACTGATTTTGTAAACCATTATTCTTATAAAAATAAATATAGTCTCCTTCCTTAAAAGGCGCTGAATACTTTTCGTAGTTCCACAATTCTGTCAATCGCTTTTTTATGGCCTCCCTGTAAGGTATGTTAGCAAGGTAAGCATCCGATAC
>MWYU01000275.1 GCA_002050375.1 Chitinophagales bacterium 62-2 | reverse complement strand
CTTCAAGGTCATTTGCAATTAGTTTAACTTCATCATAATTGCCTTTATTGATTTCCTCTTTCAATTCCGCAATCATTTCTTTATTCACTTCAGAAAAATTATTGACGAAGTTTAAAGGGTTTTGAATCTCATGTGCAATGCCTGCAGTGAGTTCACCGAGCGAAGCCATTTTTCCGGATTGGATTAATTGGGCTTGTGTTGCTTTTAAATTTTCTAAAGAGTGCTCTAACTCGGATGACTTATGCTCTAACTGCAGGGTTCGTTCGCCAACTTTTTCTTCCAGTTGAACTTTTTCCTGCCGAAGAGTTTTTGTTCGCCAGCGGATTAAGACATAAATAAGTGATGCCGTTAATAAAGTATAGAAAATATAAGCCCACCAGGTTCTCCACAACGGCGGTAACACTTTAAAGCTATACAAGACAGGTTGGCTCCACACACCCTCAGGGCTTCGTGCTAATAATTTAAATGTGTACTCACCTTCTTTAATATTGCTAAAAGAAGCGGAAGATTTTTCAGTGACAGGACTCCATTCCTTATCATATCCTTCAAGAATGTATTTATAGCGTACCATAAAATTTCTGCTTGTTTCTATGGCGCCAAATTCGAAACTTACGCGGTTGTGCCTATAAGGCAGGACAAGATTTTGCGGAAGCTGATAATTAGGAGTAATACTATCAAATTGTATATCACTGAACTTTCTTTTCAAACTGTCCCGTTCCCATTCAAACAATAGTTTACCATAAACCATTGCCTCCTGTTGAGCAATTATAGAGCTGTCTTTTTTAACCTGGCTTAAGGTATACCAATTAATACTGGCTTCATCAATTTTTAATGATTGAATAAAAGGGGAAAGAGGCTTTGTATTTTTATTAATTGCTTTTGGGTCGAAACGAACAACCCTGGAGTCTCCGCAACCGCCCCAGATAATACCTACATCTTTGTTGCTGCCATGCGGGAGTGGCAGCTTTGTAAAACACATGGCTCGATCGTTCAAATCTTTTACAGGATAGCCTGTTTTTTTATTGTAAATTTCCCATACCGGTGTATAGGACTTTATTTGCTCATTGCTTACATTTAGCAGGCCTGCGCCCACAATAACACCCAGTTCTTTTCCTTCCACCGATTTATTAAATTTTAGCCCGCTGAAACCCTCATCTGTACCAAACCAAAGAACGCCTTCCGTATCTTCAACAATGTCGTAAACAATGTCGTTTGCCAAACCTTGCCTGGTATTAAAAGTGGTAAACCCAGAGCCGTCGTAGCGGCTTACTCCTCCTGCAATGGTAGCAAACCACATATTACCGGTTTTATCTACCAACATACTTCTAACTATATTATGGGCTAGTCCCTGGGTGACAGTAAAAGTGGTGAACTTTGTTCCATCAAAACTGCTTACCCCGCCTCCCTCTGTGCCGAACCATAATTTTCCCTTTGTATCCTCAACTATAGTATTTATAGAATTACTTGCAAGCCCTTGCGAAGTTGTAAAGATGGTAAAGCTAGTTCCATCAAAGCGCCAGACCCCGCCTAGCCGGGTGCCAATCCACAAATTCCCCTTAGAATCTTCAGTTATACTAGATACATTATAATCTGATAGTCCCAGCTCCTCCTTTGTAAATGTTATAAATCTACTTCCATCATAAC
>MWYU01000037.1 GCA_002050375.1 Chitinophagales bacterium 62-2 | reverse complement strand
ATTGGGGCCAGCATTTATGGGGGATAGGTTATGGAGCATGGAGTACTGGTAATATAACTGATGAAATGATTGAGAACTATTTGGAACATCACAAGGAAGGTCCAAACAGCGATCAGAATTTCATTCTTGAATAGTTTCAATGAACTTTCAGTTTACAGTTTTTAATGCTGTTTACAGCAGAATCAAATGACTTTCAGTCACTGCCTTTAAACCTATGGATTTCCAATCCATAGTATATTTAGTTATTTACTTTTTAAAAAACCTACTACATCAGCCAGGTCCTTTTCACTCAGCCCATTGCTAACAGGATCGGGCATCAGGCTTTTCTCCTGCTTCTTTTTAGAAGTAATTTTTTCCAGATCAATAATATGTTTTTGACCGGCGATATCTCTGATTACAATGGCTTGTTTATTTTCTGAAAGGAGGAAACCATAAATGGATTGACCGTCTTTTGTATTTACCAGCCAGGGCTCATACCCAAAAACGATGGCAGCACTTGGATTAATGATGGCATCAAGCAATGCTGTGTTGTCGAACTTTTTTCCTATAGTTGTCAAATCAGGGCCAATAGTGCTGCCTTCGTTGCCGAGTTTATGACAGGTAGCACAACGACTGGCGAACACAACTTTTCCGTTAGGAACATCCGCTTTTAATTTTAGAATATCCTGTATAGCGTATATCTTATCTGTACCTGATCTTTTAAAATAATTACTGGCTTGCATGCGAATGGTTGCATCAGGGTTTTCAAATATTTTTTCCTGAATAAATGGTAGCACTACTTCGGGCAATTTTTTATCAGCAGCTAAACCAATCAACATTTGCCCACCTACAGAATCAACTGCCATTTGCCTCGCTTGCGATTTACGCTCATTGGTGGATTGCTGTTCATCCAGCATAATTTGCTGCTTTACTTTCATCTTCGCCAGCTTCCTTTCGTAGCCTGTATTCAAACTAATCTTACTCCAGTCAAGCAATTTGTACCAGTCGTTGCTTTGCCTGAAGGACAGCCAGTAAGAAGCAGCCTCCGATACATCCTGAATATTGCTTTTTGAAAGCGCAAGCATGGAATTGGCCACAGCTTTATCATTGATAAAAGCAAGGGCTGTTAAAGCAGCCTGGCGGTCAACTGCCGACAGTGAGGAATTATTAGCCCTTAATGCAAGATCGCCGGCAGCTTCTGCCGGATGCAGGCGCCACGCAAAACCGGTCATTTGTTTGTTCCATTGTGGAGCCGGTTTCCCTTCGCCAAACATTTTTACCACTTCAGGATATATCTTAGACTCATGTCCCTCTAAATTAGATCCCAGGGTTTCTAAATACCAGCGGTCTTCGCCATCATAATTTTTCATTAACCCCAGGAGTATAGGTTTTGTTTTTTCATAAGGAAGGTCACGTAAAGAAACAGCCACTTCTCTTCGAACAAAGGCAGAAGTGTCCGCAGCCATTTTGCCGGCATAAGGCATTATATCAGCTACTGTTTGCCGTAGTGCCCGGTAGGCTGTTGCTCTAAACTGAGCATCCGTATCGCTGAGTATTTTATCCACTTCTGCTTTTCCTTTTTCGCCTAATTGAGAGAGCAGCCAAATAGCTCTTGCTTTTATGTACGGGTTAGCATCAGATAGTAATGGCTTTACTGCATCTACAGA
>MWYU01000165.1 GCA_002050375.1 Chitinophagales bacterium 62-2 | reverse complement strand
ACCATAGAGCGATCGTGCCTGGGTAAACTTTGGGTTCAGTTCAATCGCCTTACTAAAACTTTTCTTTGCTTCAACCCAGTTTCGTTCAAAATAAACATAATAAGATCCTAATGCTGCATAAGGCTCCCCAAGAGAATCATCAAGTTTTATGGCAGTTTCTGAAGCTTTTTTTACTTCCTGCATCACTTCTTTACCGGAGGCAAAACTATATACCGCAGATAATTGATTGGCGTCTGCGTATCCGGCATAAGCCAATGCATAATTAGGATCAACAGCAATAGCGTTTTTAAAAAACTGTAAACCTGTAAGTATAAAAGTTCCCCGACGGTTAATATGAAATCTGCCTTTTAAGTATAGTTCATAAGCTTCGGCATTGTGAGTAGATGTTTTTGTAATCTTCTCCCTGTCTTTTTCAAATAAGGTTACTTTTAATTGATCTGTAATAGACAAAGCAATCTCATCCTGAATAGCAAAAATATCATCCATGTTGCGGTCATATTTTTCAGACCATAGATGAAAGCCGGTTTTTACATTGATTAATTGAGCGGTGATGCGCAGCCGGTTTCCTTGTTTACGCACACTCCCTTCAAGCACGGTGCTTACACCCAGTTTTTCTCCTACTTCACGTAAGTCAATATTCTTTCCTTTGAACTGGAAGGAAGATGTGCGGCCGGCAACTTCCAAATCTTTAAGATGATAGAGAGAGTTTATAATTTCCTCAGCCATTCCATCACTGAAATATTCCTGTTCAGGATCATTGCTCATATTTACAAATGGCAATACAGCAATGCTTTTTTCGGGTGGCATTTTGCCCGGTGGTTTCTCTTTAATGGGTAGGTTTATATATTCTGCTACTGCACTATTTATCATTACTTCATAAACGCGCATAGGTTCTTTCACATTCTTCAGTATTTCTGCACCTACGAATTTTACTTCAATATTCTTTTTATTGAGGATGGTATTATAAACTGCTTCCGAAATCCAGATACCCCCAACAGGAGCCAAAGCCTGAAGCCTTGAAGCAATGTTTACACCATCACCAAATACATCGTTGTTTTCGAACACTACTTCACCGAGGTGAATGCCTATCCGAAGTTTAAGATCAGGGATGTTGAGGCATGATTGCTGAATAAAAATTGCGCATTGTACGGCGTCTGAAACAGTAGTGAAGACAGCCAGCACACCGTCACCGAGTTCCTTTATCCATTTGCCATTATATTGTTCAATCAATGGTTTTTGCAGCTCACGGTTTTTCTTCAGTATTTCAAAAGCCTTGTGTTCATCATTACCCATCAATGCTGTATAACCGACAATATCGGTAAACATAATGGCGGACAGTTGACGGGTTTGAGGCATGTAATTGTGTGAGAAAGGTAATAAAAAAGTGACAGGATTGAGGTATAATTCTAATAGTTTTACCTATTCAAACCATCGAATTAGAAGTAGTTATTTTGGAAAACCAATTCTATCTAATAAGTTTTGAAAACGTGGGTCATTTTTAAGGAAAGCTGGAACAGCAGGTGAATATTTAAGCTGAATTAAAATCGGATCACGGTCATTGTAAGCCTTTGCCAGGTAATCAAATGCTTTATCCAAATCCCGCAGGTAAGCTGCAGATATTCCAAGATGAGTGCCTGCTATATATTCTGTAAC
>MWYU01000068.1 GCA_002050375.1 Chitinophagales bacterium 62-2 | reverse complement strand
GTTTTGGATCTCGTGGGCAATGCCTGCTGTTAGCTCACCAAGCGAAGCCATCTTTTCTGATTGGATAAGTTGAGCCTGCGTAGCCTTCAACTCCTGCAAAGCGTATTCTGTTTTTATTTTTTGCTGGTCTGTTTGTTCCTTCTGTTGTTGAAGTAAGGCGTATGCTTTTTGCCGGTTACGGTTGTTGCGCCACAAAAGGAGTGCAATAACCAAAAACACCACCATTCCGGCAACCAGGCTATATATTTTAACCCGGTTTTGAAAGGCCGTTTTAACTTCCCGTGTCAGGGCTTCCTGCTCCAATTCGGCACGCTGCACACCTTTAATTTTGTCGGCACTGAAAATGCTGTCTTTCAGATTGAGGGAAAGAGTTATGTATTTGTAGGCGCTGTCAATACTGTTACGTTTGGCGTAAAGGTTTTTTAAAAGAGTAAAAGTTTGCAGTTGCAGATCGGGAAATGCATCGAAATTATGTGACAGCGTTGCAGCCCTGGCGTAATATAATGAAGAATCATAGTTACCAGTGGCATAAAAGGTTTCTGCCAAACTTATTTTCGCCTTGATAATGTCTATTTTTTCCTCGTGCTGGTTTATTGCCAGAAAGAGGGCCGTGTGCAATTCCTGCAACGCCGGGCCATAGTTCTTCATCTTCCGGTATGTATTGCCTAAAAGATTGTGACTAAATCCAAAGTTAGTACCCCTTTTCCTTTGCCCTTCTAGGTCTTTGTTTATCCATAACAGTGCAGAGTCTAAAATATTTAATTCATAATACACCTGTCCCAGTACAAAGGCAAGGCGATAGTCATCGGTGGCCCAATAATTCTTTTTTGAGTTTGCCAGATTAAAAAAATACTGTAAGCTCTTTCTGTAATCTCCTAAATTCATGTATAGAAAACCAGCCTGTCGTTTAACATAAACTTTTCTACCATTGCTCCCATAAGCCTCAGCAAATTTTTGGGTTTCCAATAAGGTTTTAACCGCTGCAACGTCATTCCGTTTCAATCCCTCTGCGGTAAATATTCCTACGTTTGCATCTATCATGCTCTCTTTATCTTGCACCCGCGTTGCAAGGTCAAATCCTTTTCTGCAATAAAACAAACTACTGTCGTTGTCGCTCCATAAATAATTTCCCCCGATAGCTAAATACACTTTCACCTTACTGCTGTCAGGAAGTTTGCGGGAAAGTATTTTTTTTAAAGAATCTATTACTGCAGGGTTTTGAGAAAAGATTTTTGTAAAAAAAACTATACACGTAAAGAAGATAAGAAGTCGTTTCATCAGAAAGTAATTTGTTTTAAATGCTTATACCTTCTTCAAAGCTAACTTTGAATTGTTGGAAGTTGAATTATAAACTCCGCACCTTCGCCTTTCTTCCCTGCCCGTCCGGCAGGCGGGATTGCTACCCTCAATTCACCGCCATGTGCTTTAATAATATCATAACTTAACGATAGGCCCAATCCCGTTCCCTGCCCAGTTGGTTTTGTTGTAAAGAAGGGTTGAAAGATTTTATCTGCTATGTTTTGAGGTATGCCGTTACCGTTATCTTTTACTTTAATTATGACCTCACCCCGGCCCTCTACAGGGGAGAGGGAGTGTTTTGTACTTACTGAAACTGTTGGTTCATATCCTTCCGGCTGTTGCTTCATCCTTTCATTTAC
>MWYU01000097.1 GCA_002050375.1 Chitinophagales bacterium 62-2 | reverse complement strand
GTATTAGTTCCGCCTTTATAAATTGCTTTTGGCTTAGGTGGCGCAGGGGTTGGATCAGGATTTACTACCGGCGGAGCAGTAACTTTTGGTGTGCGAACTATCTCCCTGTTAGCAGGAGTTGGCTTTACAACCGGCTTAGGATTTTTATTAACCACAGGAACATCTTCTGCTTCGTTTTCGTCTCCGGTAATATTTTGTTCCACTGGTGGGGCTGCTTTGGCAGTTGGCGGAGGCGTAAAATTGTCTTCTTTGGCTGCTGCTGGTTCTCCGGGAACCTGGGGTGCAACGTCTCCCAATCCTTCATCACTATTCCCTAAGTTCACTTCAATTCCTTCTTCCATTATTGGCGGCGGAATTTGTGGTAAGGTCCATTTTACAAAAAAGAAAATAAGAAACAAACCAGCGCATACCAACCCGGTGTAGGTAAGCGCTTTAATGTTCTTTTCCCTATCGTAAGCAGGAGACATATGTGAGTAGTTGGACATAGCAAATATACTTTGATGTTGATGCAAAAATTAGAGTGTTGAAAATTACTTTCATTACGATGCCTTAATGCATATGTCTGCACAAAAAATGGTTAAAGATTATAAGGAACAGAAAGGTTTATTGCACCCTTGCTCTTTCCTCTTCTGCTGTCGTCCTGTTTCTCTTGTCTTTCAATTTATCATTTCCAAAAGTGCGGGTGAAAGTGAATTTAAAGAGAGGTTGCGAATTGAACAAATCGCCCCAAGACACTACATTTTGCTGTGGGAAATTGACGGAGTAAGTTTGTATCTGAGTTTTGAATATGTCTGTCATATTAAATATCACTTTACTCTTATTGTCCTTAAGCTTTTTTTGAACCCCAAAATTTACAGCTCCTAATGGTTCCGCTTTATATATTAGAGAAAACAAAAAGCGTGTTTGGTAAAAACCGGATATATCTAATACGTATTCTTTTGGAAGCTTTAAAGTAAGTGACGATGTCATTCTCAGGTTTTTTTGTTTTATGTATACGGGAGAATTATTAAATACAACATTATTTGTAAGGATTGAAAAAGTACTTTTAATTCCGCTCTCCATACTTACTTTTTTGCTTAACATAGTTGAATAATCAGCAGATTGAACCCAAAAAGTGATGGGTGTAATTTTGTTAGTCTTTGCTTGTTGTTCATATATAAACGCTCCTCTTCCATCTATGAATTTATATCTATAATCCGAAGGGTTATTATTTGTATAATAGATGTAATCGAGATTAACTGAAAGTTTCCGAAATTTTGAAAAGGTATGGGCTATGTTTAAATTCGTACTAATGTTCTTCCAAATATCCCTTCTGCTTGCAATAATGTCAATGGCGGTATCCAGCTTATTGTCGATCGCAATTGCAGCAGAATTTCTTAAATCACCCCAGAAATTATTTTTATAAGCAGAAACAATACCTCCAATTATTGTTTTTTTAGTTAACTCATAATCAAATCCAACCTTTCCATTCATGTTTAAATTATAGCGGGTTTCGTCGCTTTTAGTTTTGCTTAATACACTCCTTCCAGGTTGTGATACAATTCTATTTATTGTAAAAAAAGTATACCTCTCACCATTTATAAAGCAGAAGGAAATGCAGGTTATATAAACATTGTATTGAAGCAAAATAATTAGTTCGGTACTAATGGATCATATTC
>MWYU01000009.1 GCA_002050375.1 Chitinophagales bacterium 62-2 | reverse complement strand
AAATAAACCTTGGGATAACCTCAGCTAAATCAAATAACCAATCTGCTAAAAGCCCCCCTTCAGGGGCGGGGGGGGCATAAAAGTCCCCCTTTAGCGGCGGGGGGGCTTATACCTGCCATTGACATCATAGAGGGAAAGTGCGTACGGTTAACGCAGGGCGATTATAATCAGAAGAAAGTTTATAATGAACACCCGCTTGAAGTAGCAAAGCAGTTTGAAGATGCAGGTTTAACACGCTTACATCTTGTAGATCTTGACGGGGCAAAAGCAGGTGCAGTTAAAAATTGGAAAGTGCTTGAAGCCATTGCAGGCAAAACAAAACTGGTTATAGATTTTGGTGGTGGAATTAAAACCGAAAAAGATGTAAACATTATTTTTCAATCAGGAGCAGCTATGGCAACAGTTGGAAGCATAGCTGTTAAGAATGAAGGAACTTTTACAGGGTGGTTAACACAATATGGAGCAGACAAATTTTTATTAGGTGCTGATGTGAAAGATGAGAAGATAGTGGTTGCCGGCTGGTTGGAAACTACAGATGTTTGGATTTATGATTTCATAGAAAAGTATATTCAAAAAGGAGTGCAACAGATTTTTTGCACCGACGTGAGTAAAGACGGAAAGTTAGAAGGTCCTTCGGTTGACTTATATAAAAACATTATAACTAAATTTCCTTCTTTACATTTTATTGCAAGTGGCGGAGTGAGCTCTATGAAAGATGTTGAGCAGTTGCAGGAGATAGGATGTAAAGGTGTGATAATTGGTAAAGCGATCTATGAAAATAAGATTTCACTTAAAGAACTTCAGCTATTGAATCATGAGTGGTAGCCACTAAGATGCTAAGGCGCAAAGAAACACAAAGAAGACGATGACTAAAGAAGAATCATTAAATAATCCCGCCGCATATAGCTCCCCCTTCAGGGGGCGGGGGGGGCTTACCAAGAGAATAATACCATGCCTTGATATTAAAGACGGAAGAACTGTAAAAGGTATCAACTTCGAAAATATTCGCGATGCCGGCGATCCTGTGGAGTTGGGTGCTTTATATGCAACGCAAGGTGCTGATGAACTTGTTTTTTTGGATATAACGGCAACTATCGAAAAGCGTAAAACGTTACGGGAATTAGTTAATCGGATTTCTCATAAAATAAATATCCCATTTACTGTCGGCGGTGGAATAAGCAGCGTAGAAGATGTAAGTCTATTGCTGCAAAATGGGGCAGATAAAATTTCGGTGAATACTGCCGCTTATAAAAGCCCTCAACTGCTTAACTGGCTCTCAAAAGAGTTCGGTTCTCAATGCGTGGTTTTAGCAATTGATACAAAGCTGGAAGAAGACGGGGAATGGTACATTTATTTAAACGGAGGAAGAACAAAGACAGAAACCAAATGCTTTGATTGGGCAAAAGAAGCAGTCGAAAGAGGTGCCGGCGAAATCTTACTCACATCAATGAATAACGACGGAACGAGGAAAGGTTTTGCTTTGGATATAACTGCAAAGCTTTCAACCAATCTTCCGGTTCCTGTAATTGCCTCAGGAGGAGGTGGAACTATGGAACATTTTGTTGATGTATTTAAGGATGGAAAAGCTGATGCTGCTTTGGCGGCGAGTATCTTTCACTTTAAAGAAATTGCTATTCCTGAATTAAAAGGATACTTGAGAA
>MWYU01000067.1 GCA_002050375.1 Chitinophagales bacterium 62-2 | reverse complement strand
TGTTGTTATAATGATTGATGTTCATATTAAGGCCTAAGCTTATACGAAAATCATACTTCTTAATCAGCATGTTATAACCGCCATATAAACCACCATTATAATTGCCATTTACATTTATAAATTGAAAAGTTCTTTTGCCAATTGTATCGCCGGAAGTTGCAGTGAATTCGTTTGTAGAGATGGCATTTGATACAGTACTAAAATTAATGTTTGTATAGAGTCCCTTTTGAGTAAGTACTTTATAAAAATTGTAACTAAGGTTGAAGCTATGCCTGAATTCCTGCTTAAGATTTGGATTTCCAACGACTACGTTAAGCACGTTGGTATTATCGCGAACCGGTTGAATTTGCTCAATAGTAGGCTGGCGTGTATTACCATTATAGTTTAAGGAAACACGTGAATTAGGATTGAATTTATATTGAAGATTGGCTCTTGGGAAAAGGTTGGTGAAGTTATACCGTTTAGTTGTATCCTTAATTAAATCCGTTTGTTCAAAGTTCGATCTTCCAATATCTCCTCCCGCTGCAACTGTATATTTTTTTGAATTGTAGCGTAACATTGTTCCGGCTGTATTAGTAAGCACTCTAAAATCGTAATGATTACTAAATAACGTATCAAATATTTCGTACTTCCCTGTAATGTTTTTACTGTAAGATAGTTTTTCAGCTTCGCTTTGGGTAAGCCTTAAAGCATAGCTTAACTCAAGAAAAGTATTCTTTGCAATAGGCTCTGTAAAAGCAAGTCTGCCATTATAGCCCGAAACTACACTGTTATTTATTTTTTGTTGATCGGTAGTATCAATTCGTCTCAGCAAACCGTTTTTTTCGTAAAAGTTAGCGATTGAAAAAAGGGTTCCTTCGCTATTATTATCCCTGTATTGTTCATCTAAACTTAAAGAAATAGTTCTGCCCACTTTCTTAAAGCGATGACGTAAAATGAAATTGGTGTTGAAGCTTTTGTTATCCCCGTTAGAAAAATTTCTTCTCAGGTTTGTATTTACTAAAGTTCCGCTGCTATCCATCAATTGGCTTGAAAAATTGTTATTGCTATGCTGCAAGCCTGTATAACCTCTCATCACAATTTTTGCTGAAGTGAAGCTATCTATATTCCAATCGTAAGTGCCATTGGCAGAATGCCTTTCCCTGTTATTGTAAAACGATCTTTTTTCGGTGGTATTATAAACATTAGTAGGCAGTATGGACTGCGAGAAAGTACTTCCTGTTCCTTCGTTTATTATTTTGTTATAGCGGTAACTGCCATTAACTGTTTGGCGGTCGTTATTATATTTATTTCCGTAGTTAATTCCGGCGCTATAACTTTTAGGTATGCCTTCACCATTAAAATTGCTATTATCAAATTCGTCGTTTCCTCCATTAAAAGAAAAATATCCTTCATCGGCATTACAATAACG
>MWYU01000095.1 GCA_002050375.1 Chitinophagales bacterium 62-2 | reverse complement strand
GCTTTTTGCAGATGGCATTTCTAAAATACTGGAAACCGAAAAAACGATTGGCAAAATTTACACTGCCGGTAACGGTCGTGAAGCAGTAGATAAAGTTTTGATAAACGGTATTGATTGTGTGATCATGGATATTAATATGCCGGTATTAAATGGATTGGAAGCGACAAAGCTCATTAAACAGGAAAAGCCTTACGTAAAAGTTATTGTTGTAAGCATGCTAAGCGATGCCTCGATTGTGAGTAAAATGATGAAGGCCGGAGCAGATGCCTTTATTAATAAAGATACCGGCAAAACAGAACTCCTAAAAGCCATAGACAAAGTGATGCAGGGAGAAAAATATATCAGTCCCCAAATTTCTAATAACTTATTTACCCATCTTACCGACCGTAACGTTAATACAACTAATACTGAAAAACATCTTACGGCAAGAGAAGTTGAGATCATCCGTTACATTGCCGATGGCCTTACCAACCATGAAATCGCAGACAAGCTTTTTCTCAGTATTGTTACTGTAGATACCCACAGGAAAAATATGCTAGCTAAACTGCACTTAAAGAATACTGCTTCCCTTGTTAAATATGCAGCCGATCATAAACTGCTGTAATTTATCATTGTTTTATTGTTTCATTTTTCAACCCTTCAATCCCTCAACTTACTTACCTCTACACCAAAAGGTGTAGAGGTAAAATACACGAAAAGGTGTATTGCTCATCCCTTATATATTTTCAATCTTCGTGTTGTAATATTTAAAAAAGAACAAAACAGTTAAAGCTGTTTATACTTCTAAAGTTTTGACTTCTTTCTAACCTGTGATAACTATGGTCGCTGTATTGTAATTTATTTAAAATGTTTTTTAACCACTTAAAATATCAATTATGAAACAAGTATCAAATGCTATTAAGTCCTTTGTTCTGAGTTCTCCTCGCCACCACTCAATCAGTAATCTCAGGGCAATCTCTAAGTACCGATTCGTTATTTTGCTCGCAGGCATTGCAATGCTCATTACGAGTTGCCACAAGGAAGATAACCATCATAAAAAAACAGTTCCGTTAAAAGGTAAAATGACTCTAATAGTGAAAGGTAACACAGTTTCTGGAACAGGAACGGCAACCCATATTGGAAGATTTACGATTGTTGAACCAAACAATAGTATTGAACGGAATGCAGACGGTTCTCTTACTATTACCGGTACTGCTATTATTACGGCTGCAAATGGTGATGAAATATTTGCAACACATAGCGGAGAAGTTAAGTTTCTTGATAACGGCATGGCTCAAGTAACTGCTGAATTTACCATTACCGGAGGTACCGGAAGGTTTGCAGGGGCAACAGGCAGCTTTGAAGTTCTGAGTCTTCCAAACCCCGGCGATTACACGTTAAATGGTACTATTAGCTATTAGATAAAGCAGACTTATAAAAGCGATACTTTTTTTGCCGCCGTTGGTATTGTTGCCAACGGCTTTTTTATAGTTTAAATACTTTTCTCTCTACACCTTTCAGTGTATTTGAAAAATACACCTAAAGGTTTATTGTGCCTGCCTTTTATGTTTTCCATCTTCGCTTTGCAAAAATTTAATATTTCCAACTTTAAAATAATATGAATCATGAAACAGGTACTAACACTATTGCCTCTTTATTTCTTAGTTCTCCTGTCGGCTACTTAATTAG
>MWYU01000633.1 GCA_002050375.1 Chitinophagales bacterium 62-2 | reverse complement strand
GCGTTAAGCACGAAGTAAAAGATCTGTACCTAACTTCATCATTTTGCAACTCTACAATTAATACTTGATTGGTCGGAGGTATGGGCACTGCTCATACCTTTATTTGTATTAGTAGTAAGAGGTAAACAGCCACCTTTATTAAAGCCCGTAATTGTGTATTTATGGTTGGCACTTCTTTTTAATTTTATAGCTGATGTGATAGGAGACTTTAAGAGATATTTTCCGGCCTGGCTTCAAAGCAATAATCCATTATATAATGTTCACTCGTTGGTACGATTTGCCTGTTTCAGCTATTTCTTTATCTCACTTAAGCAGTCTTCCACCAATGCAATACAAAAAATTATTCCTTTTTTATCGTTACTATTTGTATTGATTAACTTCTCCTTTTTCGAAAATTTTTTTAATCCAATGCATCTGAGTGGCGATTTATTAGCGGTGGAGGCGTATCTTTTATTAATCTATTGCATGTTGTATTATTTATTGAGGCTTAAGAAAGACGTGGAAGTCATCTCAGGCGGAAAAGTTTTTTGGGTTGTTACAGGGCTAAGTATTTATGTGGTCATCAATTTTTTTGTATTTCTTTTTTACCTGCCTATGATTAAACTAAATCCCATGTTAGCGGGCAAGATGTGGACTATCCATAATATAGCTTATATCATCTTTTGCATTTTAATAGCTAAAGCTTTTTATGTACATAATAAACATTGATATCGAATACAGGGTACTTATCGGCATCTCGGCTATGGTAATATTATTTACCAGTTTCCTGATAGCTTTTGTAATTAGTCAACGCAAGAAACTTCAGTATCACCAAGATCTGCATGTGCTGCACGATGAACAGAAAAAAAATCTGACTGAACAAAATGAATTATTAGAAAAGCATGTGCAACAAAGAACAACCGAACTATCTAAACAAAAAGAGGAACTTCAAAATACGCTCGCTCATCTTAAAACAGCGCAGGCGAAGTTGATACAGTCTGAGAAGATGGCATCGTTGGGCGAACTTACCGCAGGGATAGCCCACGAAATTCAAAACCCTCTAAACTTTGTAAATAATTTTTCTGATCTAAGCGTCGAATTATTAAAAGAGTTAAAAGATGGACCTCTTCAAAGTTTATCAGATACACAAAAATTAGAAGCTGGTAAGATCATAGAGGATTTATCGCTAAACTTAGAAAAGATTAACGATCATGGTATGCGTGCTGGTTCTATCGTGAAGGGTATGTTGCTGCATTCACGAAGTAATTCAGGAAAAAAAGAACTTGTTGATGTAAATGTTTTAGCCCATGAATATTTACAATTAAGTTATTTTGGAATAAGAGCGAATGACAAATCTTTTATTGCAACCCTACGAACAGATTTTGACCAGAGTATAGGAACTATAGAGGTTATACCACAGGAAATAGGACAAGTTATGGTTAACTTATGCAACAATGCTTTCTACTCCGTAAAACAAAAAAAGAAGCAACTTAAAGACATTTATGAACCGATAGTTTCGGTAATCACAAAAAAATCAAATGATAAAATAGAAATAATTGTAAACGACAATGGTAACGGAATTCCCTCCAGGATATTGCATAAAATTTTTCAGCCTTTCTTTACAACTAAGCCAAGTGGCCAGGGTACCGGACTTGGTTTATCATTAAGCTACGACATTATAACAAAAGGGCATGGTGGCCATATAGATGTTGAATCAAAGGAAGGAGAGTATGCGAAATTTACGATACTATTACCACAGTAACTGCTGCCAAAAAGAATTGCTAATTAATTTTTGTTTTAAGTATTAGTGCTAATTTTAAGGAAATCCTTATAACTACTTTGGTTGAATTCATCTTAAATAATAAAGAAGTAAGTACAGATTTACCGCGAGGTATGTTGCTTCTTGATTTTGTTCGATATTATAAAAACCTAACAGGAACAAAGATTGGTTGCCGCGAAGGTGACTGTGGTGCCTGTACCGTATTAATTGGAGAGTTGCAAAATGATGAAGTTAGGTACAGATCTTTTACTTCGTGCTTAACGCCTTTAGGTAACATAGATGGCAAACATGTAGTAACTATTGAAGGTGTAAATATGAGTGGCTTAAATCCTGTTCAGCAAGCAATGTGCGATAACTCTGCAACACAATGCGGCTTTTGTACACCTGGTTTTATAGTGTCTCTTGCAGGCTTTTGTTTAAGTGATAAACAAGCTACACAACAAAATGCAATAGCAGCAGTTGATGGTAATATATGTCGGTGTACAGGATATAAATCCATTGAGCGGGCAGCAGCGCAGGTAGCAGAACTTATGCAAAATAGGGGAGAAGAGGAACCTATAAAATTTGTAACGAATAATAATATACTCCCCGCATATTTTTCAACTATTAAACAACGATTAAAGAGTCTGTCTTTACTATTGAATGGGAATTTACATAAAGCAAACCTGAATTCCCCTCTCCCTCGCAGGGAGAGGGCGGGTGAAGGTGTTTTTGTAGGAGGCGGTACTGACCTGTATGTTCAAAAGCATGATGAAATGAAACATACACATAGTCATTTCATGTTCAATAGAGGTGAGCTTAATAGTGTTTCAAAAAAAAGTAACAAGTGTATTATCGGTCCCTCTGCAACTGTAACTGATTTATACGAATCGGAGATTTTTAAAGAGTACTTTCCGCAATTTAAAAAGCAGGTAAAGCTTGTATCCAGCACACCTATTCGTAATATGGCAACCATTGGCGGAAACTTCATAAATGCGTCGCCCATTGGGGACTTTACCATTTTCTTTTTGGCTTTAGATGCAACGTTGGTGTTGAGCAATGGAACAAAAAAACGGGAGTTACCATTGAGAAACCTTTACAAAGGATATAAAACGCTTGATAGAAAACCTGAAGAGTTTATTGCAAAAATATATTTCGACTTACCGGATCGGAATACGCTTTTCAACTTTGACAAAGTAAGCAAACGTACTAATCTCGATATAGCCAGTGTTAATTCAGCCATAAGCATTTCAATGAAAGGAGATGTTATAAAAGATGCTCATATTTCAGCAGGAGGTGTAGGTCCGGTTCCAATGTTGTTAAAAAAGACTTCCTCTTATTTAGCAGGAAAAGTATTGAGCGAAGAGTTGATTACTGAAGCTACCGAAATAGCACAATCAGAAATAAGCCCAATCAGCGACGCTCGAGGAACTGAGGAATACAAACGACTCTTATTGTCGCAATTGATAAAAGCCCATTTTATAACGCTGTTTCCCACTTTAAAAGTTGAAGAATTGCTATTGAACTAACCTTACATGAACAACATTGACTCATATACTCACACCCGCGGCGAGTCAATTTACCTCGATGATATTCCTTTATTGCAAGGAACCCTTTTCGGCGCTGTCTTTCCATCACCTTTTGCTCATGGTGTTATTAAAAGTCTTGACATATGTGAAGCAGAGCAAATGCCGGGAGTTGTAAAAGTTCTTACATACAAAGACATAACCGGCGAAAATCAAATAGGAGGTATCGTTCCTGATGAACCTTTACTGGCAGAAGATGAAGTTGATTTTTGCGGGATGCCTGTAGCATTTGTAGTCGCCGAAACAGATGAAGAGGCAAGGGCTGCTGTAAAGAAAATAAAAGTGGAGATTGAAAAATTACCAGTAATTACTGATCCGCGGGAAGCTGCCGCAAAAGGGGAGCTAATTGTTCCTCCAAGAACTTTCAAATTAGGCAATATTGAAACTGTCTGGCAACAATGCAAATATATTTTTGAAGGTATTGCAGAAACAAACGGACAGGAACATTTATATATAGAAACGCAGGGAGCATATGCTGTACCGGTAGAAAATAATGCTATTAAAGTCTATTCGTCTACACAAGGGCCAACCGCTGTACAAAGAGCTTCATGCAGAGTTACAGGGCTTCCGATGCATATGGTTGAAGTTGATGTAACAAGGTTAGGCGGCGGCTTCGGCGGCAAAGAGGACCAGGCAAATACATGGGCAGCGCTTTGTGCATTAGCTACACATGTATTAAGAAGACCCGTTAAGTATGCATTGAGTCGTATGGAAGATATGGCAATGACAGGCAAGCGTCATCCATATTCTTCTGACTTTAAAATTGGTTTGGATAAAGATTTGAAGATGATAGCTTACGATGTAACCTTCTATCAAAACGCAGGCGCTGCTGCCGACCTTTCCCCTGCAGTAATGGAGCGTACTTTGTTTCATTCAACCAACACTTATTTCATCCCTAATGTAAAAGCAACTGCTTATAGTTGCCGTACGAATTTGCCTCCAAATACTGCATTTCGCGGTTTTGGTGGTCCACAGGGAATGTTTGTTATTGAAGCTGCCATAGCTAAAGCGGCGGAAGAATTAGGCATAGATAAAGATGTTATCCAAAAGCGAAATTTGAATAAGACCGGAGATGAGTTTCCCTACGGGCAGAAAGCAGAAAGTGAGGCGAAAGCATGTTGGGAAGAAGCCGAATCACGGTACGGTTTAGATAAGATAAAAGATGAAGTTGAAAGCTACAATGCTTTACATAAACTGAATAAGAAAGGTGTTGCTGTAATGCCGGTTTGTTTTGGTATATCGTTCACGAACACAGCAATGAACCAGGCAAGAGCTTTGGTACATGTATATTTTGATGGAAGCGTAAGTGTAAGCACAGGTGCTGTTGAAATGGGGCAGGGAGTAAACACGAAAATACTGCAGGTTGCTGCGGAAGTATTTTCAATCAACCCCTCGAGAGTTAAGGTTCATACAACTAATACAAGCCGGATTGCAAATACTTCGCCATCTGCTGCAAGTGCAACTGCCGATTTAAATTGCAAAGCAACATTAAAGGCATGCTTATCTATTTTAGAGCGCCTAAAAAAAGTGGCTGCCGAAGAATTAGCTGTTGATGTTGCATCAATCACTCTAAAAGATGAATGGGTATATGCAGATGGAGAAAGAACAAAACTTAATTGGAAAACATTAGTCAACACAGCACATTTAAAACGGGTGGGCATTTCAGAACATGCTAATTATTCCACTCCTGTTATTTACTTCGACAAGACAATAGAAAAGGGGCATCCGTTTGCCTATCATGTTTTTGGTACCGCTATAACTGTTGTGACCGTTGACTGCCTGCGAGGTATTTATGAATTTGAAGCAGTGAAAATTGTTCACGACTTTGGTAGAAGTATGAACACATCAATTGATATTGGCCAGATAGAAGGCGGACTTGTTCAGGGTATTGGATGGATGACAATGGAAGAACTGATTTATGATAAGGAAGGAAGATTAAGGTCAAACGCATTGTCAACTTATAAAATACCTGATATTTATTCAGTTCCCAAACAAATAGATATTCATGGTCTCGAATCTCAAAATGATAATCTTGCAATCTTCAAATCCAAAGCGGTGGGAGAGCCGCCTTTAATGTATGGCATCGGCGCTTACTTTGCTTTGCGAAATGCAATCAAAGCCTTTAATCCCGGCGCTGATATTCCTTTCTCCGCACCTATGACGGCTGAGAAAACTTTACTTGCTTTGTACTCTAAAACCGCAAAGGGGCTTAATGTTGTAAATAAAAAAGTTGAAATTTCTGTGCAGTCACTCTAATCAAATACATCGCTGTTTTGAATCCGAAAAACACGAGGATCCAAAGTTTCACAAACAATGCTTTTCTGCGCCATCTTTTCAATCCTTTAAATCCATGTTCGTAACTTCATATAAATAACAGGCAAATGAAAATAGGTGATGTAATTATTTCAAATAAAGAAATTTTAGGTGGTACACCGGTATTTGCAGGCACAAGAGTGCCTGTGAAAAATTTATTTGATTATCTGGAGGCAGGAGATAGCATTGAAGATTTTTTAAATGATTTTGATTATATACCCCGTGAATATGCTGTGGCTGTACTCGCATTCTCAGAGAAACTGCTAACGGAACAAAAGCTTTATGAAAGTTTTGCTTGATGAACAATTACCCGTAAAACTAAAGCATCGTTTTCACCCTTCATTAGTAGTTTCAACCGTTCGTGATATGAAATGGCTTGGCATGAAGGACCAGGAACTTTTTTTAAAAGTCAGAGACGAAAAGGTTGATGCATTTATCACGAACGATCAAAATCTTAAATATCAAATTAATAAAAAGCAACTTTACTTTTCATTGATTGACCTTGATTATCCATCTAATCGTTATGAAGATTTAATTTCCATCATTCCGTCGTTAAATAGTGCGCTTGTCACTTTGTCTCAAAATATTACTTCAACTCAAGATGTTCCTGGTATCATTTTTATCTTTATCAATCAGCAGCTTCAGGAATTTATGCACTTATAGAACATGCAGAAACAGTTACCAACCTGGCTATTAATCAATAAAAGTTTGCACGGGAAGATACCGGTAATGCTGTTGTATGTTCTCGAAAGCGATGGCAGCAGTCCGGGAAGGCAAGGGTTTTTTATGGCGGTAAATGCAAGCGGCGAAATGAATGGTTCTATTGGTGGCGGAATGATGGAACATAAGTTTGTAGAGATGGCGAGGGATATGCTGAAGAGTGGGCAGCAAGCATCATCGGTGCGTAAACAAATACATGATAAAAGAGCTGTAAAGAATCAAAGTGGGATGATCTGCTCGGGCCAACAAACTAATTTTTTATATACAGTTTCTGGCAACGACAGTAAACATGTTGAAAATATTATCGCTTGTTTGAGGGAGAACAGAAGCGGATTGCTAACGCTTTCTTCTTCAGGTTTGTCTTTTCAAGACAATAATATTACCTCCCACAATTATACATTCATCTATCAGTCTGACGAAGATTGGAAGTACCAGGAGAAGATTGGCTACAAAAACCACCTGTACATCATTGGCGGCGGACATTGCGCACTTGCTCTAAGTAAGATTATGCAGTTGATGGATTTTTATATTCATCTGTATGACGACCGCAAAGACTTAAATACCTTTCTTGAAAACAACTATGCTCATGAGAAGACCATCTTAGATGATTATACCCGGCTGAATAATATCATTCCGTCCGGCGACAATAATTACGTTGTTGTAATGACGGTCGGATACAGAACCGATGATTTAGTTATCAGAAGTTTATTTAAAAAACAACTCAAATATTTTGGAGTATTAGGCAGCAGCAAAAAGATTGAAAAGATGTTTAAGGATTATGATGCAGAAGGCATCGACCCAAATAAGTTTAAAAGAATTTATGCTCCCATTGGTCTTCCTATAAAAAGTCAAACCCCTGAGGAAATTGCTGTGAGTATTGCTGCAGAAATTATCCAGGTAAAAAATAGAACAGAATAATTACAATTGTTTAAAGTTTTATTCTATTGAATGCCCCCCTCTTTTACACTTAAATAATTGAGCTTTCTATCCCAAATCCTTTAATTTTAAGTATGAAAGAAATAACCTTTTTAGTACAGGAGGCTGAGGAAGGTGGCTACTTTGCACAAGCAGTAGGGGTTGGTATTTTTGCGGAAGGAGACACCGTTGAAGCGTTAAAAGAAAATATTAAAGGAGGCATTGAATGTTTTTACAATAAGGCGGAGGATAGCCCTGCATTTGCACATTTGCACTTTGTGAAAGATGAAATTTTAGCGTTATGAAAGTACCCAGAAATATTTCTGGAAAGGAAATCATAAAAGCTTTGAAAGTTTTTGGATATGAAGTAGTAAGGCAAAATGGAAGCCACATAATGGTAACTTCAAAAAGAAATGGTGAACATCATTTAGTAATACCAAATCATAATCCTATAAAAGTGGGAACACTAAATGGTATAATCTCTCAGGTTGCCCAACACTTTCAAATAAAGAAAGAAGAGGTTCTAACACAACTTTTTGAATAAGATTTGGAAAAAAATAATTTTAGAAGAGATCGTTAATTGGATTAAGAGCAAAAAATGAATTCTATAGCTGATCCTAAACATATTCTTCAAACTGTTTTTGGTTACGACGAATTTCGGCACAACCAGCAGCAAATTATTGAAGAAGTTTTGGAAGGAAAAGATGCTGTTGTTTTAATGCCTACAGGTGGCGGCAAAAGTTTGTGTTACCAGGTTCCGGCTCTGTGTTTGCCTGGCGTTACCATTGTTGTTAGTCCGTTGATTGCTCTGATGAAAGACCAGGTTGACGCATTAAAAGTGAACGGTATAAAAGCCGAATTTCTAAATAGCACGCAAAATACATCAGAACAGGCTTTCATCTTTCAACAACTGAAAGCCAACGAGCTTAAACTCTTATACATCGCCCCTGAAAGATTGTTGGGTAACGAAACTCAGTTCATCAAATACTTACAGCAAATAAATGTTTCATTATTTGCTATTGACGAAGCACATTGTATTTCGCAATGGGGACACGACTTCAGGCCTGAGTATCTGGTTTTGGGACAATTGAAAGAACACTTTCCAACCCTTCCCGTTATAGCTTTAACGGCAACTGCAGATGCGCTTACTCAAAAAGACATTATAGATAAACTTCGCTTCACTCAATACAAGGTTTTTGAAAACAGTTTCAACCGGCCAAATATTTATTACTATGTTAAGCCGAAGAAGAATTATTATGAAGAGCTAACGAACTATTTAAGCGACCATAAGAATGATAGCGGCATCATTTATTGCCTGAGCAGAACTTCCACAGAAAGGCTTGCAGAAGATTTAAAGGCTGATGGGTTTAATGCAGAAGCTTATCATGCAGGTTTGGATAAAAGTATTCGCGAAGAAAGGCAAAACAAATTTTTAAAAGATGATATACAGATTATAGTTGCAACGATTGCGTTTGGAATGGGTATCAACAAGAGTAATGTTAGGTTTGTAGTGCATATTGATTTGCCCAAGAATATCGAAGGTTATTACCAGGAAACAGGTCGCGCAGGAAGAGATGGTTTGCACAGTGAGGCATTACTATTTTATAGCGCGGGTGATGTGCTTAAGCTTAAAAAGTTTGCCGAAGTTGAAGGAAACCAGGAGCAGACAAAGATCATGCTTGCAAAGCTTGATAAAATTTCCCGGTTTTGCGAAACCAAAACATGCCGGAGAAAATATCTCCTGAATTACTTTGGTGAAGATGCTCCTGATTATTGCGGCAGTTGCGATACCTGCTTAAACAAACCGGTGCTTAAAGAGGCAACGGTAATTGCTCAAAAGATTTTAAGCGCAGTTGCAAGGTTAAGAGAAAGTTTCGGGATGCGATACGTTGTTGATGTGCTGAAAGGAAGCAACACCGAAAAGATGCGTGAAGAACATAAAAGCCTTTCTGTTTATGGAATTGGTAAAGACATGCCGAAGGAGGAGTGGATGCACTACACAAAAGAGTTGTTGCACTTTCAATATCTGGAACAATCCGAAGGGCAGTACCCGGTACTTAAGTTGACGCAAAAAGGCAAAGATGTTCTGTTTAAAAAAGAACATGTTTATCTAACCGCTCCGGTACATATTGAAATACCAAATGAACCGGTAGTATACCAGCAGCATCCTTACGATAAAGATCTGTTTGAAAAGCTTAAGCAATTGCGGAACAAAATTGCACACGAAGAGAATGTTCCTCCCTATATTATTTTTAGCGACAGCACATTGCTCGACCTTGCAACTTATCTTCCACTTACTGAAAGTGACCTTTTAAAAATTTCAGGGTTTGGGACTTTCAAAACACAAAAATATGGTCAGCAGTTTTTAAACACTATACAGGATTATTGTTTTGAACATAAGTTGGAAACTCAAATAAATTTAAAGCAACCAAAAGAAGAACGGAAACACAAGCTCGTGTCAGCAACCGAGAGAAACTCAGATACGAAACGGGTAAGTTTCACACTATTTAAGCAAGGCAAAACAATTGCAGAAATTGCAGAAGAAAGAAACCTTTCCATTAATACAATCGAATCTCATCTTAGTTATTTTGTTACATTAGGAGATTTAGAAATTAATGATCTGGTGGATTCCAATAAACAAAAGGCTATTAAAAAAGCTATTGAAATATATGGGGCTTCAAATGGGCTGAAAGTTTTAAAAGAAAACCTGCCGGAAGAGATAACGTATGGAGAAATAAAAATGGTGTTGGCAGTGCGTGATAGAGGACAGTAAATTGTATTTATATCCTTACCGTCACGCTGTCTTTTCCCGAAGGGATATGCCCTTAAACTTTAAATAAATGACAAGGAATGGCTGTCACCCTAAGTTCATAGGATTGGTTGTTCAGCATATGCATTATATTCAGAAAGGCTTCGACAAACTCAACCTGGCATTTTTTATACTTGTCATTGGTAGTTCATTTGGCATCCCTTGGCACACTAGAACTTTGTTTTAACAGGCTGAATTCAATTAGCAAGGACACAAGGAGATTCTGAAACAAGTTCAGGGACGCCGCCTTACTTCTTTAAAATCCATTTTCTCTCAATCCCACAAATCTCATAAATCCTGGTTTAGACAGTTCCGGTTCAGACTATTTCATTACTGCTCCCTGCTGTATCCAACAACCAATTACTTGCCTTTCTTCTTCGGTCATGTTTGTTTTATTGTTTAAAGGCATTGTCTTAGTTACCACCACCCGCTGCAAAATTTTATCCTTCATCCCGATGAGAGTTTGAGGTGTTTCAAAAACAACGCCGTTTGGCGGAGCAGTAAACATATCATCAGTATTATGTGATGAGTGACACTGTAAACATCTTTTTTGAACGATCATATTAACCTCGTTAAAGCTTACTTCATTCTTACAATCAGTATCAGGTTTTTGAGGGGCAGACATATAAGCAGCAGCAAATAAAATCAAGACAGAAACAGGTAGCACCCAAATATTCAATTGGCCTTTTTCACGTAGGTTCAACCAATGTTTTACACCTGCAGTTCCTAAAGAGATAACTGTAAGTATAAGCCATGGATATTTAAATCCAAACGTGCTGGGAAAGTGATTACTGACCATTACAAACAGTACCGGCAGCGTAAAATAATTATTATGCAACGATCTTAGTTGAGCAACTTTTCCCAGTGCAGGATCTAATGTTTTGTTTTCTTTTGCAGCCTTCACCATGGCCTTTTGCGAAGGGATGATAATGAAGAAAACATTACCAACCATGAGAGTTCCAAGCATTGCACCGAAATGAATATAAGCAGCACGGCCACTAAACACCTGTGTATAAAACCCGGCAAAGCCAACAGATAAAACAAATCCTGCTAAAGCAAACCAACTGCCTTTTTTAACAAGCGGAGTTTTACATAACAGGTGGTAAATAATCCAGGCGATTATAAAAGAGCCGATGCCAATGCTAATTGCAGTTAGGGGTGTTATGTCAAGCACATTCTTATCAATTAAAAAAGCCTGTGCATTAAAATAATAAACAACAAACAACAAGCTGAAACCGGAGAGCCAGGTGAAGTATGCTTCGTACTTAAACCAATGCAAGTCTCGTGGAATTGCCTTCGGCGCTATCTTATATTTTTCTAAATAGTAGAATCCTCCTCCATGTACAGCCCACAAATTTCCTGCAAGTTCATCCCGTACGTTTTCTTTTCGGTTTAATGCATTTTCAAGCCATACAAAATAAAACGACGCACCTATCCATGCAATGCCAAACGTTATATGCATTAGTCTCACAATTATATTAAGCCATTCCATAAAATGGCCTTCCCAAAGTGTTCCTTTAATTAAGAAATAGGTAAGTAACAGAAGGGCTATAATCGATATTATTATTAGTGTGTAAACGTATCCTTGAGAAAGGCCAATTCTTTCTTTATGGTCTGCAATTTTGCCTTGTTGAAGCAAGGCTTCATCATCCCCCTTCTCTTTAGAAAGATTTCTGAAATGATAGGTAAGTCTTATCAACATAAACAGGATTACCAGGAGAACAGCATATAGTAACAGGTGGAGCATATTACAATGGAGTAATTATAGAAAGCAATTTAATTTTTGAAATTTACTTGTTCTATTTTTATGGAAGTACTTTTTTTATTCAATTACCAACACCAATGTTTGATAAAGTAATACGAAGCCGGAATACTATAACACCGCAAGGGATAAGAGAAGCTATAGTGGTAATTGAAAACGGAATTATAACTGAAGTTAGAGAGGGTTCATTAGTCAATAGCACTGATAATGTGATTGATGTTGGCGATAAGATTTTGATGGCCGGAGTGGTAGACCCTCATGTGCATATAAATGAGCCGGGACGAACTGATTGGGAAGGTTTTGATACTGCAACTAAAGCCGCAATTGCTGGTGGAATAACAACATTAGTGGATATGCCTTTAAATTCGTCTCCTGTAACTACAACGGTTAAGGCTTTCGAAGAAAAGTTTGCAGCTGCGCAAAATAAAATACACACAGATGTTGGTTTTTGGGGAGGCATTGTTCCAGGTAATGAAAATGAAGTTGAAGGGCTGATTGCTAAAGGGGTGTTAGGCTTCAAGGCATTTCTAACGCATTCAGGGATAGATGAGTTTCCAAATGCAACAGAAGAAGATTTGCGAAAGGTAATGCCAATAATTGCAAAACACGGATTGCCTTTATTAGTGCATTGCGAGTTGACTTCAAATATTATAACGCCAACTTATTCAGACCATACAAGAACTGCTTTAAACAATTTATCTTCTATCCTTAACGATAATTCTTCTTATTGCAACTACTTAGCATCACGACCAAAAGAATGGGAAGATAAAGCCATTGCTTTAATGATACGTTTGTGTGAAGAATATGATTGCCGTACTCATATTGTTCATCTTTCATCGTCTAATTCAATTAAGCAATTAACTGAAGCAAAACAAAGAGGTCTGCCAATATCTGTTGAAACAGGACAGCATTATTTGTACTTCAATGCAGAAGAAATTAAGGATGGACAAACTGAATTTAAATGTGCGCCACCTATACGTGAGAAAGCAAACAACGACAAACTTTGGGAAGCACTGAAAGTGGGAGTTATAGATTTTGTAGCAACAGACCATTCACCTGCTCCACCGGAGATGAAGCAACTGGAAACCGGAGATTTTATGAAAGCATGGGGTGGAATTGCATCGCTGCAGTTAGCGTTACCTGTGCTATGGACCGCAGCCCGGCAAAGAAATTTTACAATAGCTGATGTCGCCAAATGGCTTTGTGAAAAACCTGCTGAACTAATTGGCAGTCATAAAAACAAAGGAAGAATTGAAGCAGGTTATGATGCAGATTTAATAGTTTGGGATGCAAATAAAAAGTTTACCGTAACAGAAGACATCATTCAACATCGACATAAAATAACTCCTTATCTGCACAAAGAATTATATGGAGTAGTTGAACAAACATATTTAGCGGGAGAGAAGGTGTATGATAAGGGACAGTTTGTAAAATTGAATGCCGGAAAGATAATAAGCAGAAAATAGATGACCCAATACTTACAACGTGCAGAAAAGATAATGGCTCGAATAAATGAGCTTGCTTCAATAAGTGAAGATGCATTAGGCATTACCCGAACTTTTGGAACCCGACAATTTATGAAAGGCAGCAAAAGGGTTTCGTCGTGGATGGAACAGGCAGAACTTGAAACCCGGGTCGATAATATAGGAAATGTACGGGGACGATTGGTAAGCAATAGGCCTCGCGCAAAAACGTTTGTAATCGCTTCTCATATAGATACAGTTATAAATGCCGGAAAGTTTGATGGACCTATGGGCGTGTTAATGGGATTAGACTTGATGGAGCAGTTGAAGCAAACAAAAGCAGCACTGCCTTTCAATATAGAATTGATAGCATTTAGTGATGAGGAAGGTGTTCGGTTTCATACAACATATTTAGGAAGCAAAGTGGCAGCAGGTTCGTTTGATGAAAGCCTTTTACAGCGAAAAGATGCAGCAGGCGTCTCATTGCGCGAAGCAATACAACTAATAAATGGGAATATTAAAAAACTGCAGGAGGATGCAATTGCCAAAGAGGAATGGTTAGGTTATTTTGAAATCCATATAGAGCAAGGACCTGTGCTATATGAACTTGATATTCCCGTAGCTGTAGTAACTGATATTGCAGGACAAAATCGCGTTGAGATTATTTTTAAAGGAATAGCAGGTCATGCTGGAACTATCCCTATGAATAAACGTGCAGATGCTTTATGTTGTGCTGCAGAATTTATATTGGAAACAGAAAAGTTAGCTCATGAACATAAAGACAAAATTGTAGCAACAGTAGGTAAATTAAACATTCCTAATTCAGCAAGCAACGTAATACCGGGAGAAGTTGTATGTACCCTTGATGTAAGAAGTGCCAGTGAAGAACAGCTTTCATTCTCCTGTCAATCTCTTCGGAATATTTGTAACGAAATAACTGAGAAGCGTAAAATGACTTTTGATTGGAATCTTATTCAAAGCACAAAACCCGTTGCCTGTAACAAAGAGTTAAGTAAGACTTTAGCTGAAGCAATAACAGCATCAGGATATGAAGTAGTGAATTTGGTAAGTGGTGCAGGACATGATGCGGTTGCCATTTCAGAAGTGGCTCCGGTATCAATGTTGTTTGTAAAATGTTTCAAAGGAATTAGTCACAATCCTTTGGAAAATGTAGAAATAAAAGATATTGCGGCAGCAATAAAAGTCTCTGATAACTTTATTCAGCACTTAATCAATAAGCATAAAAACTAACAATGGAAATATCTGCGCTTACGAGGTCGGTGGTTAAGAACAATCATGCGGTTATAAGTCCTGATGGCTACATTAACAGCAGTGTTCCGGGCTGGACAAATTGCACGGTAAACGTTATTATAAATGAAGACATGGGGGCTAACTTGTGTCAAACATTTATCACTTTAAAACAAGATGGAAAGCTTATTGGCAAAACAAAAGCATCGGAGATATTTTTTTATATCATAGAAGGAGAGTGTGCTGCAACGGTTGATGGTGAAACAAAAACTTTAACCAAAGGGCGTTTTGTATATGTGCCGATAGGAAAGGAATATATTTTTGAAAATCCTGCTGAGGGAACACAAATACTCACTTTTCATAAAGTTTACGAATATCTTGAAGGTTATAATATTCCTTCGGTCATTTTTGATGATGCTGCAAATATTGAAGGCCCAACTTATCTTGGTGATCCAGCATTGCGTTTACAGGTTTTGTTGCCGGACGATCATTCTTTTGATATGGCTGTAAACATTTTTACTTACGATCCCGGTGGTCATCTTCCTATGGTTGAAACACACATTATGGAGCATGGTCTGATGTATTTGCAGGGTCAGGGTGTCTATATGTTAGATCAGCAGTGGTATCCAATAAAGAAGGGCGACAGCATTTGGATGGCTCCCTATTGCCAGCAATGGTTTACCGCTATGGGTAAAGAACCTGCCGTGTACATTTATTATAAGAATGTAAACAGGTTTCCGACTATTGTTTAAAGCCTCACGCCCCTTAAGGCTTAAAGTTTTGATAAGAAATTTGTAAATTCGTACAAAGCAATCATATGATTGAAATAAAATTTCCTCTTACTAATATTCAGATGGAGTTGATGAAGCTCTACGCTACTAACCTTTCAAACAAAGATTTAGAGGAGCTAAAAAATATATTAGTAAAATTTTATGCTGATAAAGCTATTTCTCATGCTGATGCAATTTGGGATGAAAAAGGATTGACTGATGCAGATATGGAACAATGGCTTAATCAAAAATCTTAGTATTTGGTTGCAGTAATAGACACAAATGTTTTATTAGTTTCTATTTCAGAGAGATCAAGGTTTCATTGGTTGTATAAAGTTATTCTTGAAAAGAAAATTATTATTGCCTTCACTAACGATATTCTTATTGAATATGAGGAACAGATTTCTTCTCATTGGCATCTAAATGTTGCAACAAATGTAATCAGGTCAATAATTGAACTGTCTACTGGTAAATTAACCGTTGCTTATTTTAGCCTTAATCTTATTAAAAATGATGCAGACGACAATAAATTTGTTGACTGTGCTTTTGCTGCTAATGCAGATTATATTGTAACTAATGATAGAGATTTTGATATTTTAAAAACTATATCTTTCCCTTCAATAAAAGTTGTATCAATGCAGCAATTCAAAGAAATATTAATAAGCGAAAAAATCTTATAAGCAGATATATATAAACAAAAGTTTAGTTAGTAAATCAATGACCATAGCAGACTTTGACCATCTATTAATAGACCAGAAAAAAGAACTGCTTCATAAATGTTGCGGTTCAAAAATATGGATAGATAAAATGCTTCTTGCACCACCTGCGGAAGATTTGGTTGACCTGTTAGAAACAGCGGAGGAAAAATGGTATGAATGTTCGGAGAAAGATTTGCTTGAAGCTTTTGAACATCATCCAAGGATTGGCGATGTTAACTCACTTAAAAAGAAATATGCTAATACTCTAACGTTGGCTTCAAATGAACAATCGGGAGTGAATGTTGCATCAGATGAAATATTAAATGCATTGGCAAAAGGCAATGATGATTACGAAAAGAAATT
>MWYU01000033.1 GCA_002050375.1 Chitinophagales bacterium 62-2 | reverse complement strand
AAAGAAGACAGTATCAAGCCAATCACCTTTAGCATCAATGAAGGTATGGAAGTACATGGTTTCATTCTTAACCGTATGTACAGGCTTGGTAGTAATGAGGTAGCCTAATACATTCACTTCCTTGCCCAACTGCTTTTCAATTTCATCGGCAGGCATGTATTTATTGGGATCATCATCCACAAGCTCAAACACATTACATACAGGAAAGCCAAGCAGTTCAATTTCATCAATAGCATCATCAAGAGGTTGTTGATTTAATGCCGGCAAATGAAACGATATAGGTGCCTCTTTAAAGAGAAGGCTGTCAACAGTATGCTTATTGTTTTTCTTTTGCAGGAAGTTGGCTTCCCACAACAGTTCCTTTTTATTCTTGCCTGTAAAGCGGAAAGCGCCAATACGAATGAGAATGTTGAGTTGTTCAATGCCTGGCTTGATACGTTCAATAAAATCCTGTAAGTGTTGGTAATTGCCATGCCTGTTTCGTTCATCAATCAATTGCAAGGCCAATGCTTCCTCTAAACCCTGCCCATGAATAAATCCAATGTACACATCAGCGCCGGTAATAGAAGTGAGATATTGACTTTGGTTTACACAAGGGAGGCGAATGACAGCACCTGTTTTCTTTAGCTCGTGGAAATATAATTCCCTTGAATAAAAGCCACCAAAGTTGTTAATGACTGCTACCATAAATTCCATAGGATAGTAAGTCTTCAGGAACAAGCTTTGGTAACTTTCAACAGCAAAGCTTGCAGAGTGTGCTTTAGAAAAAGAATAGCCGCCAAAGCTTTCGATCTGTCGCCATACTTCATTTGAAATATTATCTGGATACTCTTTCTCTTTACACAGCCTGAAGAACTTTTCCCTTATCTGTTCAAACTGTTTATGTCCGCGATACTTACCACTCATCGCCCGTCTCAATACATCAGCTTCAGCCATATCTAATCCCGCGAAATGATGAGCCACCTTTATAACGTCCTCCTGGTAAACCATTACTCCGTACGTTTCTTCAAGCAGTTCTTTCATCTTAGGGTGCAGGTATTCAAACTTATCAGGATTATGAAATCGATAAATGTATTGCTTCATCATACCACTTTGGGAAACACCGGGACGTATAATAGAGGATGCGGCAACCAATGTTATATAATCATCGCATCGAAGCTTTTTTAATAGCTGTCGCATACCTGGGCTTTCAATGTAAAAGCATCCTATAGTATCTGCATTTCTTATTTGTGCAGCAACCTTTTTATCCGCCTTGAATTTTTCTATATCATGGATGTCTATAGAAATTTTCTTATTTTCCCTAACCAGTTCCAACGTTTCTTTTATATGACCAAGCCCTCTTTGAGAAAGAATATCAAGTTTAAATAAACCTATCTTCTCCGCCACGAACATATCTATTTGAGAAGTACAAAAACCTTTCGGAGGAAGTTCAGTTATTGTGTAATGATGCATAGGTTCATCACTTATAAGCATACCACCTGCATGCACACTTAGATGGTTAGGAAAGTTTTTAATGAGGTTACCATAGTAAAGTATTTGCTTTTGAATTTTATCATCTTTAAGTTTTGAACCTTCTAACTGATCTATCTCTTCTTTAGGTAAGCCAAACACTTTTCCTAACTCACGAATAACTGCACGGTTTTGAAAAGTTACGTAAGAGCCTAATAAGCATACAT
>MWYU01000101.1 GCA_002050375.1 Chitinophagales bacterium 62-2 | reverse complement strand
AAGCAACATCCAATACAGGTTTCCTTCCTGTTTCTTCATCACCTCCTGCCGAGGCTAAAACCATTGTTGCTGCATAAGCAACTGCACTAATTGGCCCATCTGGTGCACCAAACTGATAAGCATCTTCTGAAGCATTTACTTTATTGCTATCAAAGACCTCAAACGGTAAATCAGGAAGGCTTTTAATTACCCCTGTTTGGTACAAAGAGATAATACTGAAGTCTACCAAACCTAATGCTGATAACCCAATCACTTTTCTTCTTCTGTCTAAATCTTCTGAATGTTCTGTTCTTAAAACATCCCGCATAGCTGCTGTATTCATAATAATAATTTTACAACGGATGCCGCAATAATTGTTCCCTGCCAACCAAATTCTAATATTAAGAAATATATTTTAAATGCTGGCAGGAATGATAATTGTACCCGACTAAATACTTTTTACAGGAGGTGTTGTATAACTAACTCATCTCTAAAGCCACACCAGTATTATTCACCCAATCTTTTAAAATAGAATTATGGCAGCTACAAGCTTTATAGATGTACTAAACAAAGAGTTTTCCTACAACGATTATTATCATCCCCTAAGCAATGGTAGCGGCTTACCTAAAAATAATCTTCGCAACTTTATGTTTGCTACCGGTATTGAATGCTCTTATCCAACGATAGATAACGGTAAAACCCGGCGTGACCAGTTAGATGAATGCGGACATTATAAATACTGGAAAGAAGATTTACACCTGGTAAAAGAATTGGGATTAAATGTGCTGCGCTATGGCTTGCCTTACTATTCCATCCATCAGTCCTATGATAAATTTGACTGGAGCTTTGCCGATGAAGTGATGAATGAAATTAAGCGTTTAGGCATTGTGCCTATACTCGACCTGATGCATTTTGGCGTGCCTGACTGGATAGAAAATTTTCAGAATCCCGAATTGCCTTACCAGTTTTGCAGGTATGCTGCAGCCGTAGTAGAAAGGTATCCCTGGGTACGGTTTTACACACCTGTTAATGAAATTTATGTTACAGCACGAGCCAGCGCCAAAGATGGTATATGGAATGAACAACGAAAAGATGACCGCTCCTTTGTTACGGCGATGAAAAATATAGTAGCCGCCAGCATTATGGCTACGCACCGTATAGTAAAGAACCGCCCCGATGCCGTAATCATCCAAAGTGAAACGGCAGAGGTGTTACATGAAGCGACCGTTACCAAATCTAAAGATGTAATTATAGCCAACAAGCTTCGCTTTTTGTCGCTGGATCTTCTATACAGCCATGCAGTGGATTCCGATGTGTGCCTTTACCTGATGGACAATGGCCTCACCAGGGAAGAAATGGATTGGTTTATGACCCACGAAGCACCGGGCTACCAGGTGATGGGCAATGACTACTATGGCCGTAATGAAAGAATTCTTTTGCCGGATGGTTCTTATTGTGGCGGTGAGGATGTGTTTGGCTGGTACTATATTACTAAGGATTACTACAACCGTTATCGAAAACCGGTCATGCACACCGAAACCAATGTTTTTGATGCAGCCGAAGCACCTACCTGGCTTTGGAAGCAATGGATGAATGTGCTGAGTATGCGCAAACAAGGAGTGCCGGTGTGTGGTTTTACATGGTATAGTTTAACAGACCAGATAGACTGGGATATAGCACTTGCAGAAAAGAGGGGAACTGTAAATGAA
>MWYU01000244.1 GCA_002050375.1 Chitinophagales bacterium 62-2 | reverse complement strand
ATTACGCCACCTTCTTCAGTAATCTTATGGTTTCGGTTGAAGCCTGTTGCGAGCAATTGTTCTTTGGTAGCATTTGGCATAAGATCGCCGGCCAGTTGCCAGGTTATAAATTTATCGTAAGAAATATTTTTATTAAAGGCATGAATTACCCAGTCGCGCCACGGCCATTGCGACCGGTAATTGTCATCCTGGTAACCATGAGAATCTGCATAGCGGGCAACGTCGAGCCAGTTGATGGCCATTCGCTCGCCAAACTGTGGCTGCCGCATCAGTTCATCCACCATTTTCTCATAAGCGCCCGGAGCTTTATCTGCAACAAAGCGATCTATCTGGTCGGGTGTTGGAGGCAAACCCGTCAGGTCTAATGAAAGGCGTTTTAACAGGCGCTCTTTGTCTGCCTGTTTATTTGGTTTCAGGCCTCGTTTTTCCAGTTGTTGCAAAACAAAATAATCGATTTCATTTCTTGCCCATTCTTTATCCTCTACTTTGGGCACAGCCGGTTTTAGGGGAGGAATAAAAGCCCAATGACGTTCGTATGCAGCGCCTTGTTCTATCCATTTTTTAATAACCGCAATTTCAGCTTGAGTAAGAGCAGGCAAATTAGTAGATGGTGGTGGCATCACGTATGAAGTGTCCTTCGAGCTAACCCGCAAAAACATTTCGGAAAGCTCCGGCTTTCCGCGTACAATAGCATGAGAACGGGGATGTTCCTGTAAAGCTTTGTATGCTTCTTCTGCTATATCCAGGCGCAAGCCGGCTTCCCGTTTGTTAGCATCCGGTCCGTGGCATTTATAGCATTTGTCTGAAAGAATGGGGCGCACCTGAAAATTGTAACTGATCTTTTCATCTTCGCTATGCGCATTGCCCTTACCATCTGAGCAGGAAGGAAGATAATAACAGAGCAATCCTCCAATTATAAAAAGAGATAGAACAAGCAGCTTCTTCATTGGAAAGCTTTCGTTGTATTTGTTGGATCGTTAAGAATAATAACGGCTTCGTATGCATGAGAAGATATTCCGCTCTTGCAATTAAGCTTATGAAGTTATTAATTATAACTCTATAAAAGAAATCGGCTTTAATTAGTACCTGCGAAAAAGATAGATCAAAACGAAGTGGTTCCTTTATCGCTGCGTTAATCTCCTTAGATTTATGTCCAGATTTTTGAAACGGTTTCTATGCCGATATTGTTACTCATCATAATTCACGCGGAAACATGAAAAAAGCTCGTAAAACTAACATCTTACGGGCTTTTCTTCTCTATAATTATTATCAGCGGAGAGAGAGGGATTTGTAACTTCTCTTTAAAAAAAGGTTGAAATACAACCTGTTTTATCTTTCAAGTTTACCAGGTCGCCAATAGGTCACCATTCAAAATCTTGTTTAAAACTCAAACTCTTAAAGAACTTATTGCTATTGCAAATATATCCAATCTTCCTTTAAGAATTTAGCAAATCAAAATTATTCAGCTTTTTATTGAGAGGTGAAAAGAAGTTATTCAGAAGTATTCGGGCCTGAAATTCTGCTTCATGAGAAAACTGCAATGAACCTGCTACATCACCACATAAATATACATTTTTATTAGTGGTGCGCAGATAGTCATTCACCTCTATTTTATGATCTTTTACATGAATGTCGGCATTATGTAATTGCAAAGGTTCTACATCCAGTATCCTTCCTATCCCCACAAACAC
>MWYU01000017.1 GCA_002050375.1 Chitinophagales bacterium 62-2 | reverse complement strand
GCATTCGAAGGGCGGTGCAGTTGTTACGAAGGAAGTACTGCACCGCATTGGCGCATTGCTTGCCACTTTTACAACTCTTAATCTTTTAGCTCTTAAGCACTATCGCTAGGGATTAAAGCAGAAATCCTTCAAAGAAGATTGCAGTGTAAAGCCCGACCCGAAGGGGAACGGCGAAACATAATTATATTACCTACTAAATGAAGCTGCAGAATGTTGAGACAGTATGATAATTAATTCCTGGCAGGCATTTAATGTGTCCCCGTCAGATGCAAGCCGCCTTTTTAAAATTTTTTGCTATAATTCTTTGTAGCTATTCAATGTGTTTATAAGTATCCTTTGTATTGGACTTTGAAGTGAATGACTGAATGCAGTTGCCGATGAAATGAAGCAAATAGGTTGTTGGAGTTATGGCATGAGAATGCCATAGCGAAGACAGGTGAGAGCTATGCAAATGGAAGCGGCTTGGCTGCAATGAAGGAAGGAGCGTAAAAGTGGAATACTACAATAAATATTAAAGGTGTATTATCCTGAAGAATGAGGGATATTACGCCGTTAGTCTTTTAAACTCAATATTTAAAATCTTAATCTTTCAGCGTCTTAATTTACATATTCTGGTATTGAACCTTGAAGTGAATGACTGAACACGGTTGCTGGTGAAATGAAGCCGAGAAGGTGTTGGAGTTATGGGAAGTGTTCTTTCCGTTTGAACTTCTGTTATTTCTTTTTAGTTAGACTGCAATTGTCATAAATATTATTGGAGAATATAGCGAGATCAGAAAAATATGCAAGTGCATTTTTAGGCCAGAGACAATAGTTGAAAGACAAAGTATCTCAAAAGTCCTTAACAGCCTAGTAATGTAACTTCATTTGCCGCAATTACATCGGTAGTTACCGTGTGAACACTTGGAGAGCTATAGGGCAGTAATATCCATCCGCAGAAAAGTTAAAACAACGGGTACGTAGAATTAAGAGAATTAGTCTTTATTAGTATCAAATAAATTAAGTTGAGAATTTATTCGAGGAATAGCACCGTACTTTCCTAGCAAATAATCTTTATCATAAGAAGCATCGTTACGCACGTTTGGAGACTTGTTATAAAGACTATCCATGCTTGAAACCCCAAATTCATCTTTATCAACAAACACCATTTGATCACGACGCAATAATTTTTTCAAAGGAAGAGTACTGTGAGACGTAAATAATAATTGGGCTCCATTAGGATTATATGTTTTTGAATTAAAAAACGTGATGATATTTTCCAGTAATAAAGGATGTAGGCGAGCATCTATTTCATCGATAAAGATTATCCTCTTTTCAGTAAGAGCTAAAAGGATAGGACCTATTAAACCAAAATATTTCTGAGTGCCCAAGGACTCCTGCTCAATTAACTCAAAAAAAATCTTTTCAATAGCCCTACTTTCAGCATCATATTTTGTGTGAGTAGTTTTTATTGTATAGTCTTTAAGATCTCCTTTAAAAACCGATTTAAGAAACTCTGTTGAATATCCTTTTTTAGTAGCAATGTCCTTCAATTTTTGCTCAAGGCTTTCAATTCCTAAATCGGACTTTGCCATAATCTCATTAATCCTCCTATTGTAATAATCATCGGTCATTAGTCTTGCAGAAAAATCAATTAGCGCAGAATGTTCCATGTCATGGGCTACCATAATGTTATTAAACCAACTAGTGTTATGTTAATCGTAAACTGACGGATAT
>MWYU01000740.1 GCA_002050375.1 Chitinophagales bacterium 62-2 | reverse complement strand
TGTTTAGGTCTTCCCTTACACAAAACTCAAGCAGGCTAATATCAATCAGGTTTTCTCTTTTTTGAATCCCGACTTTATCACAAAATGTTCTTATGCTTTCCGGCGTATATCCTCGTCTGCGAAACGCGGCAAGAGTTGGCATTCGTGGGTCGGTCCAGCCTTGTACCATCTTATCATTTACCAACTGTAACAGCTTGCGTTTGCTCATTACGGTATAATTCAAATTCAGCCGCGCAAATTCAATCTGCCGGCTGGGATAGATTTCTAATTTCTCGATAAACCACTCATACAGTTCGCGGTGTGGAATAAATTCAAGCGTACACAACGAATGGGTGATATTTTCTATGCTGTCGCTCTGTCCGTGTGCAAAATCGTACATAGGATAGATGCACCATTTATCGCCGGTACGATGATGATGTGCATGCTTAATGCGATACATCAAAGGATCGCGCATGTGCATGTTTGGGCTTGCCAGATCTATTTTTGCCCGCAACACTTTTTCACCGTCTTTAAATTCGCCTGCTTTCATTCCTGAAAACAAATTGAGGTTCTCCTCTACCGTTCTGTTACGGTATCTATTTCCTTTACCGGGTTCGGTGGGTGTTCCTTTTTGTGCGGCTATTTCTTCTGCTGTGCTATCATCCACGTAGGCCAGGCCTTTTTTTATAAGGGTAACTGCAAACTCATACAACTGATCAAAATAATCCGATGCATATAATTCATTTTCCCACGTATAACCGAGCCATTTAATATCCTCTTTTATACTGTCAACATACTCTGTTTCTTCGGTTGTTGGGTTAGTGTCATCAAAGCGGAGATTAGTTTTTCCGCCATACTTATTGGCTAATTCAAAATTCAAACAAATACTTTTTGAATGACCGATATGCAAATACCCATTTGGCTCCGGTGGAAACCTCGTCATAATACTTTTATGCTTTCCGCTGGCAAGGTCAGCTTCAACGATATCTTCAATAAAATTCAAACTCTTTTCTTCAGTCATATCTAATAATTGGGCTGCAAAAATAAGTTCTGGGTTTGGAATGTTTAAAGTTTAAAGTTAACTACTGCGGCGATGAATGCCTTGAATTTGAAAACTTTAAACCTAAACTTTAAACTCTTTAATACACCAAATCCTCATGAGCTGCCTGTAATTCGTTATAAGAATGATTGTCTCCCACTTCTTTGGCGGCAGTCATTCCTTTTTCGTACCATTTAATTGCCAGTTCGTTTTCGCCAATCCTTTCAAGTAATTTTGCAAGGTGATAATAAGACCCTACATACTTTTCATCGCGCTCTAATATATCTTCAAACAATTTTCTGGCTTCTGCATCGTCTCCCGCTTTTACATATTCTAAAGCCAGCGCATGAAGCAAAAAATTATCGTTGGGAGAAGTTTGCAGGTACTCTTTAAGTTTATTAATTCTGTCCATAATATTTCTTAAAAACATTTACAAATTCAACGTTCAAAATAAAGGAAACCTATATTTGTACTAATTTAGTTGCATAGGCAACTTTTATTTTATCACTAAAAGTGTTTGCATGAAAATTTTAGTTTGTATAAGCAAAACACCCGACACTACGGCAAAAATAGCTTTCAAAAACGGCAATACGCAATTCGAAGAAAATGGTGTTCAGTGGATCATTAACCCTTACGACGAATGGTACGCATTAATTCGTGCTATTGAGCTAAAAGAAAAAGATGCTTCAACAGTATTACATCTTATAAATGTTGGAGGAGCAGAATCAGATCCGATTATTCGCAAAGCGCTGGCTCTTGGCGGAGATGAAGCTATCCGGGTAAACACCACGAATCTTTCTGATAGTTTTTATGTAGCCTCCCAAATTGCTGAAGCAGCAAAAAGCGGGGCTTATGATTTAATTTTTACGGGAAAAGAAACTATCGATTACAATGGTTCCTCCATTGGCGGAATGGTTGCCGAGTTGCTTGATCTGCCTTATGTTTCGCTTGCAACAAAATTTGAACTTAACGGCACAACAGCCACTATTACACGCGAAATTGAAGGCGGAGAAGAAGTAAATGAGGTTCCGTTACCGGTTGTTGTGAGTTGCCAAAAAGGAGTGGCCGAAGCACGAATACCAAACATGCGTGGAATTATGTCGGCTCGTACAAAGCCTTTGAAAGTGGTGGAACCCGTTGCTGCCGATACCCTTACCAGCATAAAAAGTTTTGAATTGCCTCCACCGAAAGCAGGCGTCAAAATTATCAGTACGGATAATATGGCAGAGTTGGTAAGACTGCTTCATGAAGAGGCTAAGGTTATTTAGCCCCCGACCCCTAAAGGGGAGGAAGAAGTTGGTTGCATTTTCAATTAGTTCTTTTAAAATCATTTTAAATTTTTAAATAATCTCCCATTTGGGCAAGGTTACTTTGTTAAAGGCCTTTGTAGTATTTCACGCAAAGACGCAAGGGAGCAAAGGCGCAAAGTTTTTTTCTTTGCGACAAGCGCAGGTTTTTCTTAGCGCCTTTGCGTGAAAAAATGCGTCAACTAAACGACCTTACCATTTAGGAGAAATAAAGCGAATTACCATGTCAGTTCTCATATTAGCAGACCAAACAGAAGGTCATTTTAAAAAGACAGCTTTAGAAGCTTTATCATACGGAGCTAAACTTGCTGAGCAACTAAATACTACAGCCGAAGCTTTAGTGCTGGGTACAGTTAACGAAGACCTTGCTTCGTTAGGGAAATATGGTGTAAAGAAAGTGCACCATGCGGCAAACGAAGCTTTAAATATTGTTGATGCGCAGGTTTATACAAAAGTGATTGCAGAAGCGGTAAATGCCACAGGAGCGAATGTGGTTGTTCTGTCTCATAATAATACAGGTCGCGCAATTGCAGCAAGATTATCTGTACGCCTGAAAGCAGCTTTAGCCCCTGCTGCAGTTAGTTTGCCAGATACCTCAGATGGTTTTGTAGTTAAGAAAGTTGTTTTTAGCGGAAAAGCTTCGGCCAACGTTTCTTTAAATACAGATATCAAGATCATTTCTTTAAATCAGAATGCGTTTAAAATAGCAGCGGGCGAAGGAACGGCAGAAGTTGTTTCATTAAACATTTCGGTGGAACCGGGCAAAATAAAAGTAACCGCTACAGATAAAGTAACAGGCGAAATTCCCTTAACTGAAGCAACCCGTGTAGTAAGTGGCGGACGTGGTTTAAAAGGTCCGGAAAACTGGGGTATACTTGAAGACCTTGCCAAAGCATTGGATGCAGCTACCGCATGCAGTCGCCCTGTAGCTGACTCTAACTGGCGGCCTCACCACGAACATGTTGGACAAACCGGTATTGCTATAGCACCTAACTTGTATGTTGCTGTTGGTATCTCCGGCGCCATTCAACATTTGGCAGGGGTTAACCGCAGTAAAGTGATTGTTGTAATAAATAAAGATGCTGAGGCACCTTTTTTTAAAGCCGCTGATTATGGTGTGGTTGGGGATATATTTGAAGTACTTCCAAAACTTACTGAAGAAGTGAAAAAGCTTAAAGGCATAGTTTAGCAAGGAAAAGCTAAAGTAGAAGACGTGGTGCATGCTCTTTTACTTTAGGTGGTTTTGTATATTACTTAATAAGCTTTTCTTTTCTGCGCATTAATATTAACCATACCTGTTGAGAATTTGAATTGTAAAAAGGTTGTGCAGTAATCAACTCCCAACCTTGCTGCGACATATAATTCAACATATCACTTACACTATTAAATTTTTTAGCTTTCCCTTCGTCATCCTTCATTCTTGTATCGCTAAAAAATTTCGTGTCCTGCCCGTAATCTACTTCCAGATTTATCTTGGTACCTTAATACTCGCGGAATTACGCTAATATTTACATGTCTCCATGCACTGTCCTATGCTATAACAAAACAACTTAACACTACTCCAATTATAAAACATAAAATCTTCTTCATAATATTATTCTTTTAAATTTTCGCCTAATTTAATTAAAGATTCTATTTTCAATATAACACTCAAAAATTTTTAGCCTTTTTCGATATGCGTATGCCTCGCAAAGCCATTTTATAAAAGAAACTTTAACCATTTATAAATTCTGATGGTTTCATATAAACGTATTTTTACTTGGAACAATTACTTTTTAAATGAAGCATAAATTTACCCTGCTTTACTTTTTATTTTTTTCTATAATAACAGCGAGTGCGCAAAATGTAACGGGGATATGGAAAGGACATTTTGTACAAAATACTTTCGGCTATTTTGAAGAAAGATACAAGTTTGAAGTACAAATTGCACAGCTTGCCAACAATGCAATTAATGGTGTAACCTACTCTTACAGGACCACCGTTTTTTATGGCAAGGCTAACCTCAATGGTTTTTATACTCCCAATACAAAAGTTCTTACAGTTAACGAAACAAAATTGGTTGAAGTAAAAATTGATGGTCAAAGTCAGCCCTGCTTAATGACCTGTTATCTGGAATATAATAAGATGGGTGATCTTGAAACATTAACAGGAACATATACCAGCCGCAAACTAAAAGATAAAAGTGACTGCGGAAACGGCAAAGTATATTTAGAAAGAACACTTGCCAGCGATTTCTATAAAGAAGACTTTTTGATTAAGCGCGAAAATGAACTGAAGAAAAAGTCGGCACCTGTTGCAAAATTTAAAGAACCTTCTCAGAGACCACTTGTTCAAAATAAAAGTACTCCTAAAATTACTTCGCCAAAAAAACCGCTTGTACAAAATAAGACTGCCCCGGTTACAAAATCAGTAAAGCCGGGGGCTGAAGGAGATTTGATTGGAAAGACAGACAAAAAAATTACTCCCGCTCCTCCTACAGTAGCATTGCCACCTAAAGACGAACAGGTTAAAGTGCCAAAACAAATTGAAAAGACTTTGCCCAAACCAGAAGTAATCCGGCGGAGAAATAACGAACTGGTTAAAACGATAACGACTTCGGCAAAAGAAATAAAAATAGACCTATATGATAATGGTGAGATTGACGGAGACACCATTTCTGTTTATGATAATAACAAATTGATTGTTTCCAGGAAGCGTTTGACTGATAAAGCCATCACTTTCACTATTAAATCCGATGAGAATGTTTCTACTCACGAATTTGTAATGGTGGCTGAAAACCTTGGCTCAATTCCTCCAAACACTGCATTAATGGTTATAACTGCAGGTACCCAACGGTATGAGTTGTTCCTTACTTCCACAGAACAAAAAAATGCTGTTGTAGTTGTAGAGTACAAACCAGAGAAGCAGCCCCAACCTTAAAAGAAGTAGCCAGTTGTGTTTATAGTTTTCGAGTTCTGCGTTTGACTTCTAAATCCTAATTTCGAATTATCAATTTAAGCTCTCTTCTCCCATTAGGGCCGGGGCTCCTATATGAAAATTTTATCGGCCCAACAAATACATCAGTGGGATCAGTTTACAATTAAACATGAAGGCATCAGTTCTTTAAACCTGATGGAAAGAGCGGCAGGCCAATGCACAAGATGGATTGTAGAAAATGATTTAATACAATCACCTATAAAAATATTTTGCGGCAAGGGAAACAATGGGGGTGATGGTTTAGCAATAGCATGCCAGTTAGCTGATAAAGGCGTTATCCCGCAAGTATATATTTTAGAAACCGGCAATACAGGCACAGATGATTTTCAGGCTAATCTTTCAAGGCTTAACTCCTATCCTGTTCAAAAGCATTTTCTCCAAAATGAATGGGCTTTCCCCGAAATTAAAACTGGTGAAATAATTATTGATGCTCTTTTTGGCTCAGGACTTAACCGCGCTTTAGAAGGTTTGCTGGCAGATTTGGTTGAACATATCTATGATTCCAAGGCTACTGTCATTTCTATCGATCTTCCCAGCGGAATGTTTTGTGATCGTTCAACAATTCCCCATCCACTTATTAGGGCAACACATACCCTTACTTTTCAAACACTTAAACTCTGCTTTCTTTTTCCTGAAAATGAAGAATACTTTGGCGAAGTGCACATTTTGAATATTGGATTATCCGAGTCATATCTCTCATCAGTTAATGCGTCTTACAAACTGGCAGACGCAGAACTAATAAAACAATTATATAAGCCACGGAAAAAGTTCTCTCACAAAGGAACGTATGGCCACACTTTAATAGTAGCAGGTGATAAGGGTAAGATGGGTGCCGCTCTTTTATCCACCCTGGGATGTTTAAGATCAGGTTCGGGGCTTGTAACAAGCTTAGTTCCAAAAGATGAGTTTGCAATAGTTCAAACAACAGCGCCGGAAGCAATGGCGGCTGCACAGGAGGACATGCCTTCAATGGATTGGCTAAAATATTCAGCCATTGGTATAGGACCCGGATTAGGAACCAATGAACATGCAGTATCTGTTGTAGAACAAGTGATCTCCCGTTTTACTAAACCGATAGTGGTTGATGCCGATGCTTTAAATATAATTTCCACCAATCATTATTTAATAAATAAAATTCCAGAAGGAAGCATACTTACACCTCACCCGAAAGAATTTGAAAGAATATTTGGTAAACCACAAACAAACTTCGACCGATTAGAAATAGCGAAGAAACATGCGCTGGAATTAAAAGTGTTCATTATTGTAAAGGGCTTTTACAGCATGCTCGCCTGCCCCGATGGAAAAGTTTTTTTTAATAGTACCGGCAATCCAGGCATGGCTACCGGCGGAAGCGGTGATGTACTAACGGGAATACTTTCAGGACTGTTATCACAAGGATACTCCTCAGAACATGCAGGTGTTTTAGGAATGTATCTTCACGGACTTGCAGGAGATTTAGCTGCTCGGGCGTTATCGCAGGAAGCACTAATTGCCGGAGACGTTATCGACTATTTAGGAAAGGCATGGTTAAGTATAAGTTCGTGAAAGAACTGCTGCTGCCAACAATTACCCTATTACAACTAAAGCCACTGTAACTCACCAATAGCTATTAAGAATAAAATTGCTAAGCTTTAGCGTATAGAAATGCTATAAGTGAAAAAGTAGAGCAAATAAGGTTTTTAGCATAAAATCTTAAATTAAAGGTTTTCCCCTATTTTTGGCGACCTTAAACTAAATATTAAGAATTTCTTGCTTATGGACAAATTGATTTATGCAGTTCCGGCAATGGGTATTATCGGACTTTTGTACACAGTTGTAAAGTTTAATTGGGTGTCAAAACAAGATGCGGGAACCGACCGCATGAAAGAAATTGCAAAATATATTCAGGAAGGCGCAATGGCCTTTTTGCATGCTGAATACAAGATCCTCACATACTTTGTTATAATAGCAGGATTGTTGTTAGGCGTAATGGGCTATAGTAATGCCAACAGTCATTGGACTATAGCTTTAGCATTCGCAATGGGAGCTGTCTTTAGTGCCATGGCAGGTTTTATTGGAATGAGGGTTGCCACAAAAGCAAATGTTCGTACAGCACATGCAGCAAGAACAAGCTTAAGCAAAGCATTAGCAGTTTCATTTACCGGCGGATCGGTGATGGGCTTAGGTGTTGCCGGCTTGGCGGTATTAGGTTTAAGCGGTCTTTTCATTATTTTAAGAGCCCTTTTTGCCGATGGTGCCGCTGTTGACAGCGTTGAAATGGAAAGAACTATTGAAGTGCTTACCGGCTTCTCTCTCGGTGCTGAAAGTATAGCATTGTTTGCCCGCGTTGGTGGCGGTATTTATACAAAGGCAGCCGATGTAGGCGCCGATTTGGTAGGTAAAGTGGAAGCAGGTATTCCCGAAGATGATCCAAGAAATCCTGCAACTATTGCAGATAATGTTGGCGATAACGTAGGCGATGTAGCAGGTATGGGTGCCGACTTGTTCGGTTCTTATGTCGCTACAGTTTTAGCTACAATGGTCTTGGGCAGAGAAACAACTATTCCCGGAGATGCGCTTAACCAGTTTGGTGATATTGCTCCCATCCTGTTACCAATGATGATTGCAGGTGTCGGTGTTTTGTTTTCGATTATTGCTACCTTCTTTGTAAAAATTGCTGACAATGCCGAATTAAGCACCCATCCTGTTCAGCGTGCGTTAAATATGGGCAACTATGGTTCCATAATATTAACTGCCATTGCTTCTTATTTTCTTGTTGACTGGATATTGCCTGATAGATTAGTATTACGCGGCTTCGAATTTACTCCTCTCCGCGTTTTCGGTGCCATCATTGTTGGATTGGTAGTCGGTACACTAATGAGTATGATTACTGAATATTATACAGCAATGGGCAAGCGACCTGTTATGAGTATTATCCGCCAGTCAGCTACAGGTCATGCTACCAACGTTATTGGTGGTTTAGCCGTCGGTATGGAAAGTACTTTTTTACCTATTCTTGTTTTAGCTGCAGGCATTTTCGGAAGTTACAAATTTGCCGGTTTGTATGGTGTTGCTATTGCTGCTGCCGGTATGATGGCAACCACTGCCATGCAATTAGCTATTGATGCCTTTGGACCAATCGCTGATAATGCAGGAGGTATTGCTGAAATGAGCGAACTACCTAAAGAGGTTCGTGAAAAAACCGATATCCTCGATGCTGTTGGTAACACCACTGCTGCTACTGGTAAAGGTTTTGCAATTGCCTCGGCAGCATTAACTGCACTGGCTTTGTTTGCTGCTTACGTTGGTGTTATTAATCATAATAATTACAGGATGATCGGTATTGATATTTATAAAGCCGATGTTTTGTCTTGTTTATTTGTTGGTGCAATGATCCCGTTCATTTTTTCATCATTGGCTATAAGGGCAGTGGGTGAAGCGGCGATGGCAATGGTACAGGAAGTACGACGTCAGTTCCATTCTATCCCTGGTATAATGGAAGGTACGGGAAAGCCGGAATATGATAAGTGCGTTGAAATTTCTACTGAAGCTTCAATCAAAAAAATGATGTTGCCCGGTGCTATTGCGATCGTTTCTCCGCTGCTTATCGGTTTTATCTTTGGCCCTGAAGCTTTAGGCGGCTTCTTAGCTGGCGCTACTGTAAGCGGTGTATTGATGGGAATGTTTCAAAATAATGCAGGCGGAGCCTGGGATAATGCCAAGAAAAGTTTTGAAAAAGGGGTTGATATAAACGGACAGATGTACTACAAAAAATCTGAGCCTCACAAAGCTTCTGTTACAGGAGATACCGTTGGCGACCCTTTTAAAGATACCTCCGGACCATCAATGAATATCTTAATTAAATTAATGTCTATTGTTTCGCTGGTAATTGCTCCTACCCTTGCACATCTACATAGTAACACTACAGGAACGGAAAATGAAACTCCAAGAGTTGAAAGAACAATTGAAAGAAGGGCAAATGGGCAAACTGGCGCAATAATTTTTTTGGGTGAAAATAAAAACTTAATACAATTGCATGCAGGTGCTCATAGGAAAATTAGATTAACTGATGACGCAAGTATTTTTTTAAAATTTAAAAATAGAATGCTCACAATGAACGGTATGGAAGTTTGCAAAAATAGTTTGCATGCATTACATGTTCCTTTTGCAACAACTGGAAATATTTGATAGAGTACCAAAGAAAGAGACCAATTTATTTAGACGATAAAACCCTGTTGATATAGCAGGGTTTTTTATTGGTTAGTATCTGATTAACTTTAGCAAACAAACGTTTCCATGACTCCCGCAATATTGTATTATGCAATTCCTGTTTTCGTAATTCTTGTTGTTGCAGAATGGATCTATTCGTATAAGGAAAGCAAAAACTTATACGAAACAAAAGATGCTTTCTCAAGCATGGCATTAGGAATTGGCAATGTAATATCAGGGATTGGTTCAAAAGTTTTGGTGTTTGGAAGTTTAACTCTTGTCTATAAATTCCGGATTAATACTTTAGATACTTCACAATGGTGGGTATGGATATTGGCTTTTTTTGCTGATGACTTCAGTTACTATTGGTTTCACAGGGTAAGTCATCATGTGAGGTTTTTCTGGGCCTCTCATGTGGTTCATCACTCGTCTCAACACTACAACCTTGCAGCAGCATTACGCCAAACATGGACAGGGAATTTTACAGGCAGTTTTATTTTTTGGTTGTGGATGCCTTTCGTTGGTTTTCATCCACTATTGGTAATGCTGATGCAGCAGATAAGTCTCATCTACCAATTTTGGATACATACCGAAGCAATCAATAAACTCCCTAAACCAATTGAATTCATTTTCAATACCCCTTCTCATCATCGTGTGCATCATTCATCAGATTTAAAATACCTTGATAAGAATCATGCGGGTATCTTAATAATATGGGATCGAATGTTTGGAACGTTTCAACCGGAAGAAGAAAAGCCGGTGTATGGTTTAACAAAAAATGTAAACACTTTTAACCCGGTAAAAATTGCTTTTCATGAATGGGGAAATCTCTCACGGGATATTGCAAGAGGAGGATCAATAATGAATGCCGTTAAATATTTTGTTAATCCTCCGGGATGGAGTCATGATGGCCATTCTAAAACAACGAAACAATTAAGAGAGAAAATAAAAAGTTGAAAATCTATACTAAAAAACAACCAGAATTTAAGACACGGTTCTGAAACTTATCTTACAATTTCAAATTCATCAAAGTTTTCATCATTAACCACGGTAGCTATAACATCACTTACTTCGGCTCTTGCCGGACCTTTCTTACACCATTTAATAAATTGCTGCACTTGTTCTTCGGTTCCGGTTATTATTGCTTCAACATTATTGTCTTTCGTATTTTTTATCCATCCTTTTACACCTAATTCTTCCGCAACTTTTTTTGCAGTAGCGCGGTAAAAAACTCCCTGAACTTTTCCTAAAATTAATAATTGAAGGGTTGGCATAAATTAACCGACAACAAATAATAGTTGAGGTGGAAAAATTTTATTCTCATCGAAGAAGAAAAAATTATACATCCAGCTTTTCATCGTTACCATTATCAAGCCTTGCTATTTCTCCTTCATCAAGATCGGCAGTGGGATCAGGTTCGCTGTTTAAATCAGGATCTTGTTCAATATCAGCCTCTGCCTGATCGTGAGCAGCCTTTACATTTTCATCAGCGCTTGTTTGTGTTGCTGCATTCTGTTGAGCATTTTTATTTTTCTGCTGTTCGGTATTACTATTATTGGTGCCTTGCATATTATATTTTTTATGGTTGCTTAATTAAGATAAAAATAATGCCACTACTTCTTTATATCTTTTAACCGGAGTAGCTGAGATCCTATTAAAACCATCCCCTCTTTTTGTACAAATCGAGGCCCACTTTCAAGGCATCTTTGATTTGTTCTAATAAATCCGGGTCGTTCTTCTTAATATGAAAACATGCCTTGCCTTTTAAGTGCTTCAAGAGATTTGGGTGAAATACCTCTTCGGGTTTATTCACACCGTAAACAGGCATAAAATAAAAGCCTACATACCCTTTCTGTATTATGATGCTTGCAAAATATAGTTCATCCTTTTTTCGTCCTTCTATTTCAACCTGTTTTTCGCTTACTAAATTATAAATACCTGCAGCCTCTCCTCTTTCTTTTAATGTGCCTTTTACATAAAGTTTCATTAATGCTTTAATAGAATTAAAAATAGGAATAAGTTCAGGCTGTCCTCCTGATTTGTCCTCATACTTTATATGCTTTCTTTTAGGGGCAGTTTTGGCAACTTTATCAGCAGAAGATTTGGCACTTGTCTTAATAGCCGCAATTGGAGATTTAGTTACAGTTTTTTCACTTGGCATGCTAAGAATTATTCAATAAAATTAACATTTAAACGGAGATCGCTAGAACATACCTCGCTACTGCCTCCGCTTTCGATTATGTTTACTGGCAATAAGTACATTAGATAAAAAAAACCCGCAAAATGTGCGAGGTTAATAAGTTTCCCAGCTTCAAAACTCAATACTTTTAAAACAACTCGTACGCTTGAAATAATCACTTACTCCCATATTTCATCTTTGCCTTCAAGCCAAAGGTTAACCGATTGCGTTGTTACGCTTTTAGGTCTTTCAAGAGGTAAGCCTAAAGCTCTGTCCCAGCAAAGGCTTGCCAATACACCCAATGCCCGGCTTACACCAAATAACACAGTATAGAACTCATACTCCAACATGCCATAATGAACTAATAAAGCGCCACTATGGGCGTCAACATTAGGCCAAGGATTTTTTATTTTACCTAAAGATTGAAGGATTGGAGGCACTGCTTCGTAGATGTTCCAAACGGTTTGTACTAACGGATCGTCAGGCATATGTTTTTTACCAAATTCCATTTGCGCAGTAAAACGAGGATCGGTTTTACGAAGAACTGCATGACCATACCCAGGAACAACTTTACCTGCCTGTAATGTTTTTTGAACATAATCCTCTATCTGTTCTTTTGAAGGGCTCTCACTTCCTAACTCTTCACGCATTTCAAATATCCACTTTATTACTTCCTGGTTGGCAAGACCATGCAGAGGGCCGGCTAACCCATTCATACCGGCGGCAAAACTTTGATAAGCATCACCTAAAGCCGAACCAACGAGGTGGGTCGCATGTGCACTTACGTTTCCACCTTCATGATCTGCATGAATGGTCATATATAAGCGCATAAGTTCATGAAAGCTTTCGTCGTCGTAGCCCATCATGTGTGCAAGGTTACCAGCCCAATCCAGCAAACCGTCGGGTTGTATGTGTTGGTTGTTTTTATACTTGCGGCGATATATATATGCGGCAATGCGCGGCAGACGTGCAATAAGGTCCATTGAGTCATCAAAGGTACAATCCCAATAATCCTTTTTATTTATTCCTTTTGCATAAGAGCGGGCAAAGTTACTCTCGGTTTGCAATGCCATAATACCCGTAACAAACATCGTCATAGGATGTGTGGTAAGCGGCAATGCATCTATAGTAGCAAACACATGATTAGGTACATGACTGCGTCGTTGCAACACAGCAGTTATATGATCTACATCACTTTCTGACGGTAAGTCACCAATTAACATCAGGTAAAATAAACCTTCAGGCAAAGGCTCGCTTCCTCCTTCAGCCTTTGGCAATTTTGCCTGCAACTCAGGTATTGTATAACCTCTGAAACGAATTCCTTCCTGGGCATCGAGCAAGCTCGTTTCTGTAACCAGGCCTGTTATTCCACGCATTCCCTGGTAAATTTGTGATAGGGTTACTTCGCCTATCTTTTTGCTTCCGTGTTGTTTTAAAAGTTCTTTTATCTCAACGTTGGTGGCATCTGCTTTGGCCTTAAACCTGTCTTTTAATATACCCATAAGAAGAAGTTTTTAATTTTATGGAATTTCTTTTCTTTTTATCTCAAAAACAATACGTTAAGCGAGATGCGTAAAGGTAAAACAACTTAGTACTACAGCAAAAAGTTTGAATGAAAGTTGAAGCCCCATTTGCCTGAATTACTTCGGGGCTTTTTTATAAAACCACAAAGCAACAAAAGAAAAGATAACGTTAGGTGCCCAGGCTGCAATTAGCGGAGGCAGACTTCCTTTAGTAGAAAAGATGGTAGAGAAGCGATCAGTTAAAATAAATAATGCAGCAGTAATAAAACTAATAGCAAGGTGTACACCACTTCCTCCACGAACTTTACGGCTTGCTACAACTGCACCAATAAGGGTAAGCAAAATAACGGATGCCGGAGTTGCATCGCGGCGGTAACGTTCTACCTTTAATGCATTTAAACCTTCGGAGCCGCGCAATTCTTCTAATTTTATAAACTGATCTAGTTCAGGTGTAATTAATCTATCTTTTGCATACTTGTCTCGCTTAAGATCGAAGGGCTTAAAATTGAAATCCATTGTTTTTGTAGGGGTCATAATTACCTTTTCGTTCAGCCCGTTCAGCCATCTTTCAATCACGTTATCTAACATCCATTTTTTGCCGGCAGTGTCCCATCTAATTGTTTCTGCTCTTAAGTTATAGTCAATTTTATTACCGGTTACATGCTGCATAAAAAACCCCGTTCCCCGTTTAGCAGCAGTATCGTAATTAACACCTGCATAACGAAACGAATCTATCCGTATATATAAATTGCTCCGCTTTGAAACTAATGGATCATAAGTAGAATTAGCATCAATATAATTAGACTGAAAAGCACTGAAAATTTCGTTCGCTTTCGGAACAACGTAGCGGTTAGCAAGCCATAAAATACCTGCCAGTACAAGACCACTTAAAAGGAAAGGCCGCAAAAAACGATTAAAACTTGTGCCGCTTGCCAGCACTGCAATCACTTCGCTTCTTCCTGCCATCTTACTGGTAAAAAAAATAACGGCGATAAATACAAACAGCGGAAAAAGCAAGGCTAAAATATGAGGGATAAAACCAAAATAATATTGACGAATAATTTGTATAACAGTCAATCCAGATTTTCCAAAGTCGTCTGTTTTTTCGCTGATGTCAATAACAATAGTGATAGAAAGTAAAAGAAGAAGTGAAAAAAAGAAGGTTGTAATTAAACTCCGGAGTATGTACCAGTCTATTTTTTTCATGCTGCAAAATCGGGATGCTCAAAGATAGACGGAAGTGTGGACAGACTTTAAAATAACTTGTTAAGTTAAGGAGATTATAGTGTAAGTTTTAGGGCTATTGAAATGTATAAATTTTATGCAGGCCGAAATATTTAAAAAGGCCAGTCAGCAAAACATCCATTAGAAAATGGATGTAGAGTTATTGGTTTCATAGAAATTAAAATAACTCAAAGTGAATTTAAGATATAGTTATTCAAAATCATCTATTCCGCAATAAAGTGAATAACAAAAGGATAGGTTTTTTCTTATACCCAAAATGAGTATAAGAAATGCGCAGTCTTACTTATAGCCTTTGTTGTATAGTGGGAAGAATATTGTTTTTCCAACTTACAAAGCTATCCTGTAAAATGTGTTTCCTAGCTTCCGTTACCAGCCAAAGGTAAAAAGCAAGATTATGTATGCTGGCTAATTGAAGACCTAATATTTCGTTTGCTGCAAACAAATGCCGGAGGTAAGCTTTAGAGTAATAAGTACTTATTTCGTTCGCCAGGCCGGCATCAATCACTGAAAAATCCTTTTCCCATTTTTTGTTCTTTATGTTGATTATCCCTTGCGTGGTAAACAACATTCCGTTTCTTCCGTTACGTGTAGGCATTACACAATCAAACATATCTATACCTAAGTGGATACATTCCAAAATATTCCAGGGTGTACCGACGCCCATTAAATAACGGGGTTTATTTTGCGGCAGATGTTCACAGCATAGCGCAGTGAAATCATACATCATTTCCATAGGTTCGCCAACACTTAAACCGCCTATTGCATTACCCGCAGCATTCTTACCGGCGATATATTCACATGAGGCAATACGCAAGTCTTCATACGTTCCACCCTGCACAATTGGGAAAAGATTTTGCGTGAAACCGTATTTACCGGGCGTATTATTAAAATGCTGAAAACAGCGGTCGACCCAACGATGGGTAAGAGCCATACTATCTTTTGCATATTTATATTCGCTGGGGTATGGAGGACATTCATCAAAAGCCATGATAATATCGGCGCCAATTGTGCGTTCAATATCCATTACTTTTTCCGGTGTAAACAAATGCCGGCTACCATCAATATGGGATTGAAACATTACTCCTTCTTCTGTAATCTTCCTGTTGGCTGCTAACGAAAAAACCTGGTATCCCCCGCTATCGGTAAGTATTGGTTTATGCCATCCCATTAATGTATGCAAACCTCCTGCTGCTTCTAAAACTTCACAGCCCGGACGTAAATACAGATGATAAGTATTGCCAAGTATTATTTGTGCTTTTACATCCCTGTACAACTGCTGCTGCGTAACCGCTTTCACACTCCCAACGGTGCCCACCGGCATAAAAATGGGTGTTTCAATTTCACCGCGGTCAGTAGTTATTTTTCCGGCTCTTGCTTTCGAATTTTCCTGGGTATGCTGCAGTTGAAATTGTAATGAGGGCATAAGCGGCAAAAGTACTATTTCAATCGAAAGTTTCTATTCATGCTTAACTTGTTTTGCATCTGCTGTAAACCTGCTGAGTTAACAGGAACAGGTGTAGTTTAACGGGCAATCAAACCACGGGATACTGAAGTTTAATTCGGATTGGGTATCTCTTTTTTAATCTTCATAATCACTATTTGCTGTTCAACAAATTTTCCACATATAAACTTTTGAAATAGTTAAGTACGCTCAACACCTATTTTTGCCGGATTATGATATTGAAGCATTGGAGTGAGGCTATTATTATATTACTGTTCATAGTTACATTAATCCAGCTTGCCTATTATCTGGTTATTTTTAGCAGGCTTGCATTTTATAAACCCAAACAGAAATTGAATAGCCAGGAGCAACCTGTATCGGTAATTGTGTGTGCAAAAAATGAAGCAAAAAATCTTCTCAAGAATTTGCCGGGAGTGTTAGTGCAAAACTATAAGACTACGCACGAAGTGATTTTAGTAGACGATAACTCTACCGACGATTCTAAATATGTTATTGAAGAACTGCAGAGAGCATTCAAAATTCTTAACCCAATAAAACTAAAACAGGAAGCCAGGCTAACAACGGGCAAAAAATTTCCATTAAGCATGGGAATAAAAGCGGCCCGGTATGAAACATTATTATTAACCGATGCAGACTGCGTTCCCGCAAGCGACAACTGGATAAAAATTATGCAGGACGGTTTTAATGATGGCACAGAGATAGTTTTAGGTTATGGCGCCTATCATAAAGCTCCGGGAATACTTAATAAAATTATCCGGTTCGAAACTTTTCATTCAGCTTTGCAATATTTAAGTTATGCTTTGGCAGGCATGCCTTACATGGGGGTGGGAAGAAATTTAAGCTATAAAAAAGGAGTTTTTCTCCGCAATAACGGCTTTTCGTCTTACAGCCAAGTTCCGGGTGGAGATGATGATTTGTTTATCAATGCTGCAGCTACTAAAACAAATACAAATATTGTTATCGATCTTCAGGCGCATACTTTAAGCGAACCTAAAAGAACATGGGAGAAATGGCTTAACCAAAAATACCGCCACTATTCCACCGCTAAATATTACAAGAAGAAGCACCGGCTCCTATTAGGCTTGTATTCGGCCACCCAATTTTTAATATATCCGTTAACCGTTGCTGCGCTCTTTTATAGTTGGAAGCTTGCACTTTTGTTTTTCTGTATACGGCTGAGTGCACAGGCAATTATTTTTAATAAAACAATGAAGAAATTGAATGAGGCAGACCTTTTCCCAATGTTTGTTTTATTTGATATGTGGATGTGCGTTTATTACCTCATGTTTCTGCCTGCTTTGTTTAAACGCCCTAACAAGAAATGGAATTAATTCTGAAATATTTTTCTGATCTTACTAAAAAGCAATTGCACCAATTTGCTGCATTACAGGAATTGTATAATGATTGGAATAATAAAATAAATGTTATCTCGCGAAAAGATATTGCAAGCCTTTACTTAAAGCATGTGCTGCATTCACTTGCTATTGCAACGGTTATTAACTTTAAACCCGGCACCCAGGTGATTGATATTGGTACAGGCGGAGGTTTTCCTGGTGTGCCACTTGCTATATATTTTCCTGACGTACACTTTCACTTAGTAGACAGCATAAACAAAAAACTTACAGTAGTCGAAGGTGTAAAAGAAGCAATTGGGTTAAGCAATATAAGTACTCAACACATCAGAGTTGAAGAAATTAAGAACCGTCAATTTGATTTTGTGGTGTCACGTGCCGTTGCACCTTTGAAGGATTTGTGGTATTGGGGGAAGCCATTAATAAAAAAAGGTTATCAGCATCAATTCGCAAACGGACTTATATGCCTGAAAGGCGGAGACCTCGCGGAGGAGATTTCACAGAGCGGGCTTCGACCGGCGATAATGAGTATAGAAGAAATATTCCAGGAAGAATTCTTCAAAGAAAAATATATTCTGCATCTAACTAAATAAATATTTTTCATCTTAACTGTGCATTACGAATACTAAAAAGTTTATTTTTTACACTAGTATTAAACCTGACTTTGAAGCCGGGTCTTGAGTAAGCAAATATGTTTTTAGAGCAAGACCTGCGTTCTGGTCGTTCAGGATTTTTCTGTTTCTTAACGTTTGCAACCTTGCCTTGTTCGCTCACCATATGCCAGGCAGGAGTTTAATCCAATGTTGCTAATAAAGGGGTTATCCCAAGCCGACCGGATCTTATTTTATATTTCCACAGGTTTCATTTTAGGCACAAGTGCTTTCATTACCACCCATGCAATAATATAAGCAACGGCACAAAAAGAAAACATAATAGTATAACCGGTTTGAATATGGCCTAAGGCTTTGTAATGATCAAATAAAGCTCCGCCTGTTTTTGAAACCACAACCCCTCCGATACCTCCTGCCATACCACCCATACCAACTACCGATCCTATTGCTTTTTTAGGAAACATATCAGACACGGTTGTAAAAATATTTGCCGACCAGGCCTGGTGTGCAGAAGCACCAATACCTATTAAAAGTACAGGCATCCAGAAGCTGATGCCGCCCAAAGGTTGTGCTGCCAATACCACCAAAGGAATTAATGCTATTACAAACATGGCTTTCATTCGTGCATCGTAAGCAGACAAGCCCTTCTTCATATAATGAACCGGAAACCAGCCTCCTCCAATACTTCCAAACATCGTCATGCTGTAAAGGACAGTTAATGGTAGCATGATTTCTGTTTTTTCCATTCCATATTGAGCCTTTAAATAGGCTGGTAGCCAGAAAAGAAAAAACCACCAGACACCATCAGTCATAAATTTACCAAATATAAAAGCCCATGTTTGTCTGAAGCCCAATAATTTAGCCCATGGAACTTTTTCAACTGCAGGTTCCGGTACAACTGCTGCAGCGGCATCAGGGCCGGCTTCTTTCAGCACTTCTTTACTAACTACCTCATCTTTATCGCTGTTAATATAATCGAGTTCAGCAGCAGATAAACGCTTTTGTTTTTCGGGTTTTTCGTAAAAAAATAACCAGAAAATCAACCATAAAAATCCAATTGCTCCTACAACAATAAATGCTGCTTCCCAGCCCCAGTTAACTTCAATCCAGGGTACAGTAAGCGGGGCCAGAATAGCGCCAACATTGGCGCCTGAGTTGAAAATCCCTGTTGCAAACGACCTTTCTTTTTTAGGAAAATATTCTGCCGTCGCCTTTATAGCTGCAGGAAAGTTTCCTGCCTCACCTAAAGCCAGTACAACACGCCCTATCATAAAACCTACCACTGAAACCGAAAGGGCAGAAATGCCGGCCCAACCTAAAACCGCATTAAAAGTTTCGCCCATTGGTATGGCAGCAGCATGAATTAGTGCACCGATCGACCAGATAATAATTGCCCATGTATATCCCGCCTTAGTGCCTAACCTGTCAATAAAGCGGCCGGCAAAAAGCATGGAAATAGCGTACATAAATTGGAAAACAGAGGTGATGTTGGCGTAATCATTATTTGTCCAATTATATTTTTCGGCAAGTGTGGGCTGCAGCAGACTTAAAACCTGGCGGTCTAAATAGTTTACTGTGGTAGCAAAAAAGAGTAATGCAACTATAGTCCACCTGTATTTTCCAACCTTTTCACCAGTTGCTGCAATCGCTTGGGTTGACATAAATTCTTATTATTGTTTTAGCGAGTTGATAGTATTCATAACCTCTGTTGTTAACGATTGGATTTTGGCATAATCTTTCTGTTCGAGCAATTCCTTACTTATAAGCTTACTTCCCATCCCTACTGCACAAACTCCTGCTTTAAACCAGCCACCAATATTTTCTTTGCTTAAATCAACTCCGCCTGTTGGCATAAACAATAAGTTGGGAAACAATTCTTTTATTGCCGATAAAAACCCTGGTCCTAAAAGATTGCCCGGAAATAATTTTACCAGTTTGGCGCCTAATTGCTCTGCTTTTATTATTTCTGTTGGTGTCATACAACCCGGCACCCAAAGCATGTCATTCTTATCTGCTACCCGGGCAGCATCTTCAACTAAACCGGGGCTTATAATGTAGTCAGCGCCTGCATCAATAAATGCCTGTGCGGCTTCTGCATTTTTTATGGTTCCCACTCCGAGATACATTCCCTGCAACTCGCTATCACAAACCTTTTTCATTTCCCTGAAATTCTTTAAAGCAGCTTCGCCCCTGTTGGTATATTCAACTGTTCTTACCCCTGCATTGTATAAACTTCTTAGTACGCTAAGTGTAACTTCGGTGTCTTTATAAAAATACAATGGCAACATACCCTGGCTTGTTATCAAATTGAGTATCTCTGATTTCTTATTCATATAGTTTTGTTTTTTGACAGTTTTTAAAATGTTTGAGAGCGAAGTTACAATGCAGAATAATTATAAACAGTGAATGTCATTAACTAAAGAAAATCTGTAATTGTACGTTTGAAAAAAGCCCCTTGTCATTATAAGCAGGAACAACGAAGCAATTTTGCTCTATCAATAAAATGCCTTCCTATCCGGGAAGTAAATTACTTCTTGCATCATACTCAGGGGTAAACTTAGTTGTTCTTTTATCTTTGGTATAAATTAAGAACATACAAGTATGCAGCTATAAAATATTCACTTGAAATCTTCATGTCCTCATTATCGTATTTTTTAAATAAAATAATCTTTTTTATGTTTTGGTTTTCTATTTTTTGTGACCTTCGTCCCTTATAAAAAATATCTGTAACCAAAATCTTTTCACCTGTTTTAAAAATTCACACTTAACGATGGCTAAAAAAGTTGTAACACTTGGAGAAATAATGCTACGCTTATCTACTCCTGATTTCAAAAGATTTGTACAGTCCGATAGCTTTGATGTTACCTATGGTGGTGGCGAAGCAAACGTTGCCGCTGCTATTTGTAACTATGGCGAGAACGGCACTTTTGTTACGAAGGTTCCAAACAATCCTATTGGTCAATCTGCCATAAATCATTTACGCCGTTATGGTGTCGACACCCAATATATTGTCCGTGGCGGACAAAGATTGGGTATTTATTTTTTAGAGACAGGTGCTTCAATGCGTGCATCGCAGGTTGTATACGACCGTGCCGGCGCATCTATTGCAGATGTTGATATAAGTGAATTTGACTTTGATAAAATATTGGATGGAGCAGATTGGTTTCATACTACTGGTATTACTCCTGCTTTAAGCGATAAGTCTGCTGCGCTTGCCGAAGCTGCGTTAAAAGCTGCAAAAGCAAAAGGTATTACAACAAGTATTGATCTTAACTACCGCAAGAAATTATGGAGTAAAGAAAAGGCCCGTGAAGTAATGACAAAACTCTGCCAGTATGTAGATGTATGTATTGGCAACGAAGAGGATGCTGATACAACTCTTGGTTTTCAATCAGAGGGAACTGATATTACCAAAGGTGAATTAAACCTTGAAGGTTATAAGAGTGTGTTTCAACAAATGAAAGATAAGTTTGGCTTTAAATACATCGCATCTACTTTAAGAGAAAGCCACAGTGCATCTGATAACGGATGGAGTGCGTTAGTGTATGATGGTAATGAATTCTATCATACAAGACAATATGAAGTACGTATTATTGATCGTGTAGGCAGCGGCGATTCATTTGCCAGCGGATTTATTTATGGCCTGGTTACAGGCATGGCGATGAAAGATGCTGCTGAGTTTGGCGTGGCTGCTTCTGCAATAAAACATACCATTCCCGGTGATCTTAATCATGCTACATTATCTGAAGTAAAAGACCTTATGAAGGGGGATGCCTCAGGACGTGTTCAGAGATAAAGCCTTGTAAAGTTGAACCACTAAGACACTAAGAACACAAAGAAACACTAAGAAAACTTTGTGAACCTTAGTGCCCTTCGTGCCTTAGTGGTTTAAAAAAACTACTCACTCATTAAACCTCATTGCCATGATATTAGACTCCCTATCCAACGCAGATAAGTACATCAATCTTCACCCACGCTTTGCAAAAGCTTTTGAATTTATTAAAAGCCAAAACTTAGAAACTATTCAGGTGGGCAAATATCCAATTGACGGACCTGAACTTCATGCATCTGTTTCTGAAAAAGATGGCTATACCCGTGAAGATGCAAAATTTGAAGCCCATAATAACTGGCTCGACATACAAGTTTGCCCTAAAGGAAAAGAACAAATAGGATGGAGCGCAAGAGAAAGAGTTTCTACACCTGTTGGAGAATATAATGCTGAAAAAGATGTTACTTTCTTCAGCAATAAACCTGATACATATTTCACTTTGCAGGCAGGCCAGTTCGCTATCTTTTATCCTGAAGATGTTCATGCTCCGCAGATTGGCGAAGGACCAATTAAGAAGCTTGTTGTAAAAGTAAAACTTTAGAACAGGTTTGAGGTTTAAGGCGGAAAGTGCAGGCAGAACGCTTAAAGCCTAAAGCGTAAAGCATAGGCATAAGACCGAAAGCTTGTATCGGGTATAGTAGAATTTGTAGTGCCTTCCTAAAAGAAACTTTTACTATGCAAACACGTTATGTGGTAAAAGGCCCTTACACTGTAAGCCTCTTAAACCTCACACTCTACTCCTCTTGAACCTTAACTTTCAAGCCTCTCGAACCTTACACCTCAAAACCTACCCCTACTCCTAACAAACATTTAAACAAAAGATTTATGCAGTTAAGCAGAAGCACATTTACAAGCGCTAAAAGGTACCCTGAAAAAGTTTTACAATTTGGAGAAGGTAACTTCCTTCGTGCATTTGTTGACTGGATGTTTTACGAGCTTAATAAAAAAGCAAGTTTTAATGGTTCTGTCGTGGTTGTTCAACCGATTGATAAGGGTATGGTGAACATGCTGAACGAACAGGATGGACTTTACACACTTTACCTTAGCGGACTTAAAAATGGCAAGCCTGAAAGCACACACGAAACGATAGACGTTATAAGCCGCGGCATTAATCCTTACAAGGATTTCCATACTTATCTGCAAACTGCTGAGGGCCATGATATGCGTTATGTAGTTTCCAATACAACAGAAGCCGGAATTGCATTTGAGGAAAATGACAAGCCCACTGATACTCCTCCGAATTCATTTCCTGCCAAGCTTGCTGTATGGTTACACCACAGGTACAAGACTTTTAATGGGGATGCTTCAAAAGGCGTACATGTTATTCCTTGCGAGCTGATTGATAAGAACGGTGACAATCTTAAAAGAATTATTCTTCAGTTAGCTGAAAAATGGAATCTTGATGAAGGCTTTATAAAATGGTTAAACACAGCATGCACTTTCAGTAATACATTGGTTGACCGTATCGTTCCCGGTTATCCCAAAGAGCGTATTGCAGAAATAACAGAAGAATTAGGTTATGAAGACAAGCAGGTTGTAGAAGGTGAGCATTTTCATCTTTGGGTAATTGAAGCCTCCGAAGAACTAAAAGAAGAATTGCCATTTCCTTCAATAGGTTTAGATGTTAAGTATGTAAAAGACCTGACACAATACCGTACACGAAAAGTTAGAATCTTAAATGGAGCGCATACGGCACTAGTTCCTGTAGCATACTTATATGGTATCGATACTGTAAGAGAATCTGTTGAACATCCTGTGGTTGGCAAGTTTTTAAGAGATGAGGTTTTCGAAGAAATTGTACCGACACTTGATCTGCCAAAAGAAGAACTGGAACAATTTTCAAATGAAGTAATCGACCGTTTCCGCAATCCTTACATAAAGCACCAGTTGATGAGTATTGCACTAAATAGCTGGTCTAAATTTGAAACCCGGGTGTTGCCTTCCATACTTGAATATGTAAAGAGAAAGGGAACTGTTCCGCAAAGGCTTGCTTTTTCACTTGCTGCAACTATAGCATTTTATAAAGGCAAACGTGGTAACGAAGACATAGCATTGAATGATGATGCAGCCGCATTGGAACTTTTAAAAAATGCATGGTCGAAAAGTGATGGAAGCGATGCTGCTGTAAAAAATGTAGTAACAGAAGTATTAGGCTATCAAAAGAACTGGAAGAGAGATTTAAACGAGGTAGAAGGTTTGAATGAAGCAGTTACAAAGCATTTGATCAATATTGAAAGGCATGGTGTGCAGAAGGCGATTGAGATGATATAAGAGGTGCGATACACAACAGTTCCTTAGGTTTAAGCTTAAACCTTAAGTAAATAACAAGGAGTGGTAGTCGCGTTGAATTGATAAGGGTTGTTCAGCATATGCACTATGTTCATCAAGGCTTCGACAAGCTCAACATGACACAGAACATACATGTTTTCGGTAACTTAAAAGAGACGCAGGAATTTATTTTTCGCAAGTGGCTTAAAAGCTCCTCATGATATTTCAGTTTTTGTTGCCGGTGTTGACGCTCATCGCTAACAGGACTTTTGACGGCCAAAGGCAAAAAGTTATCAATTGAAACAATATACCCAAGCTCTTCATAATATCTCAGCTTTTAAAGCTCTTCCATTCCCTCCATTTCATCACCGCTCTTATCTCGCCATACGAAAATTCGCTGCCCGATTTTTCTCTTATTTCCGAAGAAAGGCTTTCAGGATTTTCACCAATCATCTTTTCAATTGCCTCTAACTTTTCTTTCGATACAAGCTCCAGTACATCTACTAAACCCGAAGTAATGAATGTGGCAAGATGTCCTTCAATCGTGGCCGTTGCCAGATTACGTATCGCAGCAATTTCACTAACTGCCTTTCCTTCTTTAAACATTTGCAGGCTTATCTTTTGTGTATCGCCTTTCGCCATCTTCTCTCTTTTTTGTAAGTCAGCCCGGCTCTCGGATACTTGCAATGCCTTTGGCTTTTGCTGCGCTTCCACTAATTGCAATAGCTCATCTATGTTTATGGATTGATGCAATGCGGTAGCAAGCTGCAATGCTTCCTGCACTTGCTGCTTCTTTCGTTCAATCAATAATTTCAAACCTTCCAATTCCTTTACATACTTTTTCATCTTCGATTTATTCTTCACTTCATCAACATGTTTCTTCAAAGGCTTAAAAAGTTGCTCCTCAATTTCTTTAATAAAATATTCGGAAGCCGCTTCCGTTCTTTCAAGCAATTTGTTGTAGCCATCTGCTTCGCAATCAGCAAACAACCATTCTAATTTCTTTGTAAATAAATTAGCTATTGATTGTTGACCAGTTACTGCATCCAGTAACTGCTTTGCCCATTCAATGCATTTATTTTTATCTGGAATCTGACGGTGCTCATAACTATCGTAATGAACATTGATTGCTTCCGCCACCTTATTCCAGTTGAAGCCCTCCCGCAACATTTGACGAACGTATATCTTTTGCTCCTGCTCCAGCACTTGCTGCAACGCATCTTCCTGCATTTCGTTTTTTACAAATTCCAAAACCCTCGAATCTGTGCTAATGCAAGAAGGTTGAATGCGGCTGTATAGTATAAGACCTTCTATAGTAGTTAGCCTGCTGAGCGCTACATATACCTGCCCCGGCGCAAACGAATGGCCTGCATCTATAATAGCTTTGTCAAAGGTTAGTCCCTGGCTTTTATGGATGGTAATTGCCCAGGCGAGGCGAATAGGATATTGTCTAAACGTTCCCAGTTCCTCTTCTTCAATGTTATCACTTTCTTTGTTGTAATTATACCGCAAGTTCTTCCATATTTCCGTTTCCAGTTCAAGCTCTGCGTTCTCGTTGGGGAACGATACAAGAATTTTTTCGCTGTCAATCTTCCTGATGGTGCCGATCTTGCCATTATAATATCTTCTCACTTCGCCTTTATCATTTTTTATAAACATGATTTGTGCACCCTCCTTAAGTGAAATATTTTTTTCGACCGGGTACATATTTTCATAAAACTCTCCTGTAATAGCCGCCTCATAAATATGCAGCTTCGAGTGCAGCTTACTCAACTCGGTTTCATTGTTAGTATCTGCCTTTACATTATGCGACGTAAGGGTTATATAGTTTTCTTCTATGGTGGGTTTGTAGCCGGGTTTATAGTGCCGGTGCAATTGATGCAGATCGTTTTCGGTGCAGCAATTATTTCTGATGTTATTTAGAATATTTATAAAAGTATCATCCGTTTGCCTGTAGATTTTCTTTAGCTCTATAAACACAGGGGTTGCATGTTGCAATGCGTGGGCATCAAAAAAGAATGGACTTTTATAATACTGCCGCAACACCTCCCACTCATTGTTTTTTATTACAGGCGGCAGTTGAAAAAGATCGCCTATATACAGCATTTGCACGCCACCAAAAGGCATCAGTGGTTGGCGGCGAAAATGTCGCAACACCACATCAATCATGTCGAGCACATCGGCACGCACCATCGAAACCTCATCGATAACGAGCAAGTCTAATTCACGAAGCAGATTACGCCGTGCATTAGTCATACGCATATTTTTTAACAGGCTGTGAATGTTGTTAATGCTGCCATCGTAGGTTTGCCAGTTATTGTTTTGCGAAGGAATGAACGACCCGAGCGGTAACTGAAAAAATGAATGAATTGTTACACCGCCTGCGTTAATAGCAGCCACACCGGTAGGTGCCACCACCGCCATTTTCTTGGCACTGTGTTCTTTAATATATTTCAGAAAAGTGGTCTTACCCGTACCCGCCTTACCTGTAAGAAACAGGTGCCTGCCGGTTTGATTAACAAACGCAACCGCCTTTTGAAAAATAGAATTTGACGGATCGAAAAGCATACTGCAAATAAAGCAAATGAGGTTGGTTGCTGGAAGGATTTTTTTTGTTACCAACATTTGTTATGCTAATTGGGCAGCCGTTGCACGTCGGGTTGAAAGGCTTTTTTCATAGCAGCATAGTGCACTCTTGAAATCTAAAAAAGATGCTGCTATAAATTATGTGGGAACAGAAATATCAGAATGTTAATAGAACTGAAAAAAGATTTGAAGGAAGGGGAAGGTTTATAGAATATTAAGTGCAGCCGTGGTAGCATAATTAATTATATTCCTAAGAAGTAGATTTTGAATAATCCGAATATTAATCCTGCAATTAAATAGTCACCCCTGCCCCATCGTCTACATTAATATGAGCAGTATTTCGAGATACAGATTTTGCTGCCCCTCTATACCCTACTTTAAAACTTTTAAATGGTATGTGAGATAAAACAGAAATAGTAATATTTATTTTAAAGGCAGGTTCCAAAGCTCCCAAACAAACATGCGCGCCATTTTAGTTAGTCCCAGGCTTATTGCAAAAAAATTAAAGTATGAACATCCTGGTAACCTCCCCCTTTAATCATTCCCTGCTTCAACTGAGTAGTTTTTGTTTGTTTACTTAAACATTGCCGTGGCTTCCCTCTCCAAACAGTTCATTGAACACATCCGCCTTGTAGTACACTCCCTTACTCTTTGCTAACACTATCTACAGTACTTCATACCACCGACTTGCTCCTCTTAGCCTTTAACATAGATAAGCACTAAAAAAGGTGAAGATTTACCTTCACCACTCAGGAATTACAAAATTGTAACGTAATTGTTACTATAAACGAGTATCTATATAAGGTACTCTCGAGGTAAGTTTCAAGCTTTTCGCTTATAACTTTTCCCGCAGTCCTGCACTACAGGTGCATCTTTTCTTTCTTCTCCAATAACTCCTCTACAGTTTCAACATACATCTCATCTGGCACGCAGCAATCTACGGGACAAACAGATGCGCACTGAGGTTCTTCATGAAAGCCCTGGCATTCGGTGCACTTATTCGGCGTAATATAATAAATGTCTACTGCTACCGGCGACAACCGCTGGTCGGAGGTTACGACAGTTCCATCCAGTAAAGTATAGGTTCCTTTCACTGTAGTTCCATCGCTCATAGCCCACTCAACACCTCCTTCATAAATAGCATTATTAGGGCATTCAGGTTCGCAGGCGCCACAGTTTATACATTCATCTGTTATCTTAATAGCCATATTTGTATCGGTTTATATAGTTTTATTACATTTAATTTCGCAAGCAAAAATAAGGCTTGGACAATGACTTTACAAGAACGAATTAACGTATTAATTACGCTGGGGAAATATATGCAAAATAATGGCCACGACTGGCAATCGGTTAAGGTACTGGCTAACCACGCCAACCCCTGGTTTGTACCCGAATTTATTGAAATGGCTTCAGAGAATATTTACAACCAATTCTTACAACTACAGAAATTACATGATTGGATTACACACTATGAAGTACCGGAAGAAAATAAAAATGGGGTAACAGTTGGATTGGTAATGGCAGGAAATATTCCGATGGTTGGCTTTCATGATATGCTTTGTATTTTTATTGCAGGTCATTATCAAAGAATTAAATTATCGTCAAAGGATAATATTCTTATAAAGCACTTAGTTTTAAAAATGTTAGAGTTTGATCCCCAGCTACGTGGTTATATCTCTATCGATGAAAACCTGAAAGGCTGCGATGCATTTATTGCAACAGGCAGCAATAATTCAAGCCGCTATTTTGATTATTATTTTGGTAAGTATCCAAACATTATACGTCGCAACCGCACGAGTGTTGCTGTTTTGGAGGGAACAGAAACCAAAGAAGACCTTGAGAAATTAGCTGATGATATACAAAGCTATTTTGGCTTAGGCTGCAGAAATGTAACTAAGTTATATGTACCCGAAGATTATAACTTTGAAGCCTTGCTGCATGCTTTAAAAAAATATGAACATTATGCTGACTTTCATAAATACAAAAACAACTACGATTACCAGTTAGCTTTATTGATGATGGGTAATAAGTTCTACATGGCCAACGAAACAATTATTCTATCAAAAAACACTTCTTTGTTTACTGCCGTTAGCCAGGTTAATTATGAGTATTATAACAACGCAGATGAACTCGAGCCGCTAAGGAGTAACAAGGATATACAATGTGTTATCGGCCGTAACGCAACTCCTTTCGGGCAAGCTCAAAAACCAACACTTACTGATTATGCTGATGGGATAGATACGATGAAATTTTTATTGTCAATCTAAATTTTAAGTTGTTATACACCCTCTTAACAAATTTGAAAACATGACATTTATTCAATAAGAAATAGCACCGAATGACATTTATGTTTTGATAAATTATATGGACTGACTTTTTATATTATCTACGACAACCTTCGTCAATTATTTGTTAAATGGAAGGTTATAATTATTTATCCTTAAATTGATTTGTTTATTTGCTTTTAACAGGCATATATTTTGACTACTTATATTAATAAAACGAATTAAACAAAAATTTACGATGAAACTCAAAAACATTCTACTGGTAGTATTCATAAGTTCTGCTACCGCCATTTTAAGTGTTTGGGGATATAATAAATGGGAGTCTGCTCAATTAGCAGGCATGCAACAACAGGGCAAATTGCCTGTTAACTATGCAGGTGTTTTTGATGGTGAAAAAGCAGCAGGCGCTGTAGATTTTACTGCCGCTTCTACAACGGCCACTCCCGCTATTGTCCATATTAAAACAAGAACTAAAGCCCGCCAGGCTACTAATAATTTGCCTCGTGGCCGCAATCCGTTTTCCGATCTTTTCGGCGATGGTTTTGGTGATTTATTTGGAAGCCCGCAATCAGGAACTATACCTGAACAAAGGGCAAGCGGTAGTGGCGTTTTCATAAGCAACGATGGCTATATCGTAACGAATAATCACGTAATAGATGGAGCCGATGAAATAAATATTACCCTTACAAACAGACGCTCTTATAAAGCTACTTTAGTTGGTGCCGATCCAAGTACCGACATTGCAGTGCTGAAAATTGATGGTAAAAACTTCCCGTACCTTGTTTATGGTAACAGCGACGATGTAAAGTTGGGCCAATGGGTGCTTGCCGTAGGTTATCCGCTAACATTAGATGTAACTGTTACCGCAGGTATTATTAGTGCTAAAGCAAGATCCATAGGTATAAATCGCAGGCAGAGCGAAAGCCCTATTGAAAGCTTTTTACAAACTGATGCTGCCGTTAACCCTGGTAATAGTGGTGGTGCACTTATAAATACCGATGGTCAGTTGATTGGTGTTAACTCTGCTATCGCTTCTCCTACAGGAAGCTATGCCGGTTACTCTTACGCTGTTCCTGTAAATATTGTAAAGAAAGCAGTTAACGACCTGATTAAATTCGGTACGGTACAAAGAGCTTATCTGGGAATTAGTTATGCTGATAATTACTCTGAAGAACAGAAAAAAGAATTAGGGGTAAAAGATGGTGATGGTGTGTTTGTAAGTGATGTACTTGCCGGTGGTGCAGCTTCTGCCGCAGGAATAAAAAAAGGAGATTTTGTTACAAAAATAAACGGGGTAACAATAAACTCAGGCCCTGAAATGGTTGGAGTAATAAGCAGCTATAAACCAGGTGACAAAGTAGCTGTTACCTATGTGAGAGATGGTAAAGAAAATTCTGCTACCCTAACCCTTAAAAACAGGGCTGGTAATCTAAACGTTGTAAAAAATGCATCGCTTATTGAAAAATTAGGTGGTCAAGTTGAAAATATAGATAGAAAGACAGCCACACAATACGATCTTCCAGGCGGAGTAATAGTTAAGAAACTTGGAAGTGATGGTTTGTTAAGCCGTACAAAAATGCAGGAAGGATTTGTTATTACGAGTGTGAATGGCACTATAATTAAAAGTATTGATGACTTGAAAATTGCTCTGGACAAAAACAAAGGGAATACAGTAAAACTGGAAGGAATATATCCTGGTTATGAAGGAAGCTACGGCTATCCTTTAAACCTTGGACAGGATTAATAATTTAGAAATTTTTAATCGGGAAAGAGGCGGTCCTAAAAGACGGCCTCTTTCTTTTTTAGCGTTTTTTACCAATTTAAAAACATGCAGCATTTCAATTTAAATTGCACTGCTGTTTTTATCAACACTAATTTTGCATCATGCGCCTCTACGTTAAAAATATGGTATGCAGTCGCTGTGTTATGGTAGTAAAGCAGGAGTTGGAAAAGCTGAATATTCAAAGTAGTAATATTACCATGGGTGAGGTGGAGACTGTTTATACATTATCTAAAGACCACCTTCAGAAGCTTGGTGATAATTTAGCTGCGCTTGGTTTTGAACTATTAGATGATAGCAAACAACAGCTGATTGAAAAGATCAAAAACATTATAATTAAACAGGTACACCAAGGCGAAGAAGACAGCCATCGTAACTACTCTGACATACTTTCTAAAACACTGCATAAAGATTACTCGTACCTAAGCAGCCTGTTTTCGGAAGTAGAAGGAATTACTATAGAAAAATACATCATTAATCAAAAAATTGAAAAGATAAAAGAGTTGATAATCTATAACGAATTAAACTTAAGTGAAATAGCTTTTACATTAGGTTATAGTAGTGTTGCTCACTTATCTAATCAATTTAAAAAGGTAACAGGACTTACGCCCAGCCATTTCAGGCAGGTAGGCAGAAACAAACGCAAACCTTTGGACAAAATTTAATCATTGTAAAGTTGAGTTACCTTATTATAAAAAAATTATCATGAAAACAATAAATCTCTTTGTAGTTTTTTCCTTCCTTTTTATAATAACACTATCCTGGAAAAAAGACAATAACACAGTGATTGCTGAAGGTCAGATGCCTAACATTGCAAAAGATAAATACAACAATGTTCATATTGTTTATGGCTGGGGCGATAGTATTATGTATGTATCATCTAAAGATGGAAAATCTTTTACATCACCTTCATTAATTGCTGTATTACCAAATTTGTTTTCTTCTGCAATGCGTGGCCCGCAGATAGCTGCAACAAATAATGGCATAGCAGTAACTGCCTGCACAAAGCAGGGGAACATTTTTTCTTACCAAAAAGATCAGTCAGGCAAATGGTCGAAAGCAAAAAAAGTAAATGATGCAGATGAATCAGCTAAAGAAGCCTTAATGTCATTGAGTGCTGACGGCCAAAATGTATATGCGATTTGGCTCGGTGTTAAAAAGCCTAAAGGCCAGAATGTTTATGGGGCTAAATCGGTTGATGGCGGAAAGACCTGGAACAAAAATACTGTTGTTTATTCATCGCCTGATGGAACGGTCTGTGAATGCTGCAAGCCATCGGTAGTTATGAAGGGGAATAACGTATTTGTTATGTTTCGTAACTGGATAGATGGAAACCGGGATTTGTATTTGATTGAATCGCCGGACGGAGGAAGTTCCTTTAAACGGGCGAATAAATTAGGTGTAGGAAGCTGGAAACTCAATGGTTGCCCGATGGATGGCGGTGGCCTTTCTATTAATAATAATGGTATTCCTGAAACGGTATGGCGAAGAGAAGGAAAGATTTTCGCCTCTACCTTAGGTATGCCGGAAAAAGAAATAGGTGAAGGCAGAAGCTGTACGATTGAAACAGTAAATAATAAAAACGTTTATGCCTGGACGGAAAAAGGCGATGTAATTGTGATGAAGCCGCAAGGCATGAAAAAGAATTTGGGTAAGGGGAGCTTACCTTCAATAAAAGCTCTTAATAACGAACATATAATTTGTGTTTGGGAAAATGAAAAGGAAATACATGCCTCTGTCATCGAGTTATAGCTAATCACAAAATCTTATAAATCCTATCCATAATTGTGTAACAGCAACCTTTGCTGACGGGATTAGCTTTGTGTTATAATTATTTAAGGTTATGACACATACATATAATATCTCAGGGATGACTTGTAACGGATGTATAGCTAAGGCAAAAAGCGAACTACTTAAATTAGGCGACGTAACAGCAGCCGATGTACAGCTTACAGCACCACAGGCAACTATCAATATGCAAAAACATATCCCGGTTTGTGTGCGACTTGTAGTTAAATTAGGATATCAGTGAGAAGCTGATTAAAATGAAATAATGGGAGCACAGATGACTCGGGTTTACAGGATTTAAACCGTGATTATCTTTTGAATTAGCATTATTGGTGTTCTATTTCACTAAATCCATATAGTCTTTTACACTTTACGAATACAATCATTTTCAACTTAGATCATCGGCAGTAAAACTTAACGGAAGCAACATACTTGCCCTTCCGATGATATACACCTTTCCTTCCATGCCGCCTAAAACTAAACGTATGGGGTGTTTAAGGCGCATCTCGTATTCAAGCAAGCTTTGGCGACACATACCACATGGAGAAATAGGATGATTGCTTTCACCATTATCGTTGTGGTAACTAATGGCGATTGTTTTAAGTGGAACTTTCGGGAACAACGAAGCAGCAGACGCAAGCAACACTCTTTCAGAACAAAGTCCAACAGGAAAGCTTGCATTTTCCTGGTTACTTCCGCTTACAATTTCACCATTATCCAAACGTGCCACTGCGCCAACCTGAAAGTGTGAATAGGGTGCATAAGCATGTTGCGTTACTTTGCGGGCTTCAATCAATAACCAGGCATCTTCTTTACTTAAATCGGTAATAGAATCGTATACTTCAAATTCAAATTGATACTCTTGTTTATTCATTTCTTACAATCTCGATTAGACAAAAAGTCCCTCCCGCAAAAACGGGAAGGACGATCAAAAATTAAAGATATATTATTTAATGCTTTTAAACAAACGGTTCCAACGTGGACCTTTCTCCCAACTAAACCATATTAATGAAGCTTTCCCAACAATATTCGTTTCCGGCACAAAACCCCAGTAGCGGCTATCCTGACTGCGATGACGGTTATCACCCATCATCCAGTAATAATTCCATTTGCATTTATAAGTTGTAGTTTCTTTTCCGTTAATGAAAAACTTGCCATCTCTTTCTTCTAAATTTTGTTTTTCGTAAACAGAAATAAGCCTTCGATAAATATCAATATTACCGGGAGTAAGTGTTATTGTACTTCCTTTTTTAGGAACATAAATGGGCCCAAAATTATCAACCGTCCATAAATTGTTAGCGCTGTACGGAAAAGTTTGACCAGGCATATTACTATATGCCGGTTCCATTCTTTTAAAATTAGACTGCCTGCTTATAAGCTTAGCTTCCTCCGGGGTCATATTTATTACATAAGCATTTGCCTTTCCTTCGTAGGGATAGAATTGATAAGCAGGATCATCCGTATTTATGTGTAAGCTTGTTTGCAAGAATTCATCATTAAAAGACTGGCCGTTTGTTTCAACAATATATTCGGTTTGCGATCCGGAAGGTATAGGAGAAGCTACACTATTAATATACACCCCGCCGTCCCTTATTGAAAGCGTATCCCCACCCACTGCAATACAACGTTTAATATAATTATCCGTCTTATCCATGGGGTGAACGAGGATCGGATACTCTGCAAACAAAGCATCGCGGTTTCCCTTATAATTTGTTCTTAATACGTCATAATAAAGAACTTTACTGCCGTGTTCTTCATCGTTAATAATCGTATCTCCTGCAGGAAAATTAAATACTACCACCTCGTTTCTTATCACGTTCTGAAAACCCGGAAGTCGTTTATATGGAAGCTGAACTAATTTGGTGTAAGAAGGTGTAGTAGTGCTAAAAGGCATTATGTTATGAACGAATGGAAACGAAATAGGCGTTTGTGGAATTCGCGGACCATAACTCATTTTATTAACAAAGAGAAAGTCGTTTACAAGCAAGGTCTTTTCCATACTTTCTGTAGGTATGGTGTATGCTTCGAAAATAAAGGTGCGAATGATGGTTGCGGCAACAACAGCAAATACCGCGGCATCTATCCATTCTCTTACAGCGCTTTTTTGATAACGCTGCACAACTTCATGTCCAACGTATTTCACGCTCTTCGAAAAGCCAAGATAAGGCAGATATATAAAGGGTAAAAAAACAGTGGCAGTATGATCTATCAACGAAAACTTAGCAAAGTGCATTACGAAGATGATAGTGATCCATATCGTTATAAATTGTCCTGCTATGGGTATTAACTGCAACCAGAACCAAACTTTTTTGATGTGTGTTTTTTCAACTATAAGCCAGGTGTTGTAAAATGGGATCAAGGCTTTCCAGGGTTCAATTCCGGCTTTTTTAAACATTCCATACATTCCAACGTGCCAGCCAACAATATAAATGATAATAAATATCCAACCCATAAGTAGTTTTTGATGGAAACAAAAGTACCATTATAATTAAGGCAGCAAAATTGTTAAAAGAAAAGTTTTCTTAAATAAAGAGAAAACGACTTTGCCACTGTTCTGTTTTAAAATCAATTTGTTGTGGTTTTAAAAGAGATATTTAACTTAGTACCAGATGAACAAGTTTACAATAAAAGACATAGAAAATCTTAGCGCAATAAAAGCTCACACATGGCGCATCTGGGAGCAACGATACAACATTGCTATACCACAAAGAAAAGAAAGTAACCATAGGTTTTACGACAATGAAAACCTGAAACAGATTTTGCGTATTTCTTATTTATATCACAGCGGTATTAAGATTTCAAAGATTGCGAAGCTTGATTGTGAGGAAATGAAGCAGATGGCTTTACGCAAATCATCTAAAGAGGAAGTAAATGAATTTTATATAAAGGAAATGATCGAAGCCTCGCTCGATTTTGATGAGGAGAGATTTGAAGGAAATTTTTTTGATGCGCTCGATCGGATGGGCATTGAAGAAACTATATTAAAGGTCTTTTATCCATACCAGGATAGAATTGGCGTGTTGTGGTTAACAGACCATGTTATACCTGCCCAGGAGCATTTTACCAGCAATATTATCAGGCAAAAAATTATCGCTGCTATTGATGGTCTGCCCCCTGTTGCAACCAACAAAAATAGACAGATAGCCTTGTACACGCCCAAAGAGGAGCAGCATGAAATTCCTTTATTGTTTATACATTATCTTCTTAAAAAGAATGGCAATAAGGTTATTTATTTTGGCAGAAATGTTTCTCTGAAAGCAATAAAAGGTTTCAGGGAAAATGGAGAATTTACACATTTGCACTTTCATCTTGTCACAAACCTTACTAATAAGAATGCTAATGAATATGTAAAGCAGGTAGCGACGCAATATCCTGATACAAAAATTATTATGTCGGGTTCACAGGTCCAATATGTAACTGAAGTACCTGAAAATGTTCGCCTGTTACACTCAATGAAAGAAATACTTTCTTTTGCAAAAGAAGGAACTGCTGCGGTAGCTGCGGCGCATTAAATAGAAACATAGCTGCTTACATCCTCAACAGTAATAACCTTACCTGAAAGAATAATAAGCCGCTCAACAACGTTTCGTAATTCCCTGATATTTCCAGTCCAATTATGGTTTTGTAAAGCTTCCAGCGCTTTCTTATCGAACTCTTTTTTAACCTGTCCGTAATCTTCGGCAATGTCTTCTAAAAACTTATCTACCAGCAAAGGAATATCTTCCCTCCTTTCGTTTAACGAAGGAACATGAATTAAGATTACGCCGAGCCTGTGATAAAGGTCTAAACGGAAAGTTTTATTTTCTACTTCTTTCAGCAGGTCTTTATTAGTGGCCACTACTACCCTAACATCCACCGAAATTTCTTTTTCGCCACCAACGCGGGTAATTTTCCCTTCCTGTAAAGCTCGAAGCACTTTTGCCTGTGCGCTTAAACTCATATCGCCTATTTCATCTAAAAATAAAGTGCCGCCGTTGGCCTGCTCAAATTTTCCTATACGTTGTTTTATAGCTGAAGTAAACGATCCCTTCTCATGACCAAACAATTCACTTTCTATCAACTCGCTTGGGATGGCAGCACAGTTTACTTCTACCAACTGACCTTCGGCACGATTACTTTTTTCGTGAAGCCAGCGTGCCACCAGTTCTTTGCCGCTTCCGTTTTCGCCGGTTATCATTACACGGGCTTCAGTTGGGGCAACTTTCTCAATGGTTTCTTTTATTTTTTGAATGGCTGCGCTTTCGCCTATCATTTCCTGCACTTTGTTTGCCCGGCGCTTTAATACTTTAGTTTCTTTTACAAGGTTGGTTTTATCTTTTGCGTTGCGGATAGTTATAAGCAAACGGTTAAGATCTGGTGGCTTGCTAATATAATCGAAGGCACCTTTTTTCACTGCTTCCACAGCAGTTTCAATATTTCCATGACCGCTGATCATGATGATAGGAACATCAGGATTAATAGCTGTTGCCTTACTTAAAAATTCAATTCCATCAAGCTTAGGCATTTTAATATCGCACAGTACAACATCGTATGTTTTCTCCTGGAATTTCTTTAAGCCTTCCTCGCCATCTGCAGCTTCTTCAATTTTATAACCTTCAAAACCCAGTATTTCATTAAGCGTTTTTCTTATCGCTCTTTCATCATCAATAATTAATATGGTAGCCATTCAAATTATTTAGGGTTGCTAAGGTAAGGGTTTAGCCTTTAGTTGACTATTGGCAGTTTAGGACTCTAACTTCGCTTTTTATAAAGTAACAAATATTTTAAAAATAGTATCAGGCCCAAACAACTTTAACCGGGCAAGACAATGAAGGTTTGGAAATACAACATTCTACTGTTGGAAGCAATTTTTAGTTCAACAGGATTTGTAGTATAAAGCACTATGTAAATATAGAAGGGGTTTTAAAACAGAAAAAAGTCCCAGAATTTTTTTCGGGAACTTTTTACCTTATCAAATACCGTCAATAGTTATCCTAATTCTTATTTCGTATTTCTTACTTCTAATATTATCTTTCTACTTCTTCATATACATCACTTCCTTTACAAGCTTAACCGTTCTTGGTACGTCAGGTAAGTAAGCGGCAACCAAATTTGGTGCATAGTGCATAGGAGCATCAGCACTTGTAATACGGCGGATAGGCGCATCTAAATAATCAAATCCTTCTTTTTGAATTCTATAAGTAATCTCGCTGCTTACAGATGCAAATGGCCATTGTTCTTCAATAATTACCAGGCGGTTTGTTTTCTTTACACTTTCCAGTATAGTTTGCCAATCCATTGGGCGAATTGTTCTAAGATCAATGACTTCAGCACTCACTCCTTCCTTCTCTAATTCTGCAGCAGCGCCTAATGCTACTTTCATCATTTTATTAAAAGATACAATCGTAACATCCGTTCCTTGTCTTACAACATTCGCCTTACCGATTGGTATATAATAAGTTTCTTCAGGCACTTCACCTTTTTCGCCATACATAACTTCACTTTCCATAAATATTACCGGGTCGTTATCGATGATGGCACTTTTTAATAAGCCTTTTGCATCGTAAGGGTTAGAAACCGAAATGACTTTTAAACCCGGAATATTGGCGTATAAACTTTCGTAAGCTGTAGAGTGTTGTGCACCTAATTGGCCCGCACTTCCACTGGCTCCGCGAAACACAATAGGGCAACCAACTTGTCCCCCGCTCATAGCAAGCATTTTACTGGCAGTGTTTAAAATCTGGTCGAGGGCTAAATTAGCAAAATTCCAGGTCATGTATTCAACGATAGGGCGAAGACCATTTTGAGCAGCGCCTACTGCGATGGCAGTAAATCCCAACTCGGCAATTGGTGTGTCAATTACTCTTTTGGGGCCAAATTCTGCTAACATTCCCTGGCTCACCTTATAAGCGCCATTGTATTCAGCAACTTCTTCACCCATTAAAAAAATTTTCTCGTCTTTTCTCATTTCCTCAGTCATTGCCTCCCTAAGCGCTTCTCTAAAAAGTATTGTCCGCATTATTGTAGAATTATATTGGAATAATTTAATCTTTAAAAGCACGCAAAAATAGAAGATTATGGTTTATAAAACCAAAATGAAGAAACCTGATTTAAATGAAAATAAAAATCCTCCTTTACTTGGGAGGATTTTTATTTTAAATTAATCGACGATCAGAAAATATTATATCCCAGGCTTATATAGTAAATAGCACCTATTCTTGGGTTGCCGAAAGCGCTATAATAATATTTATTCAGAACGTTTGAGCCACCTATTTTAATAACGCTTTTAACAGATGGAATTTTGTAGTTTACCTGGGCATCTAAAGTACCAAAAGCAGGAATTTCGCC
>MWYU01000697.1 GCA_002050375.1 Chitinophagales bacterium 62-2 | reverse complement strand
CCCATAAGCCGCCCATCACATAATGTACAGCAGGGTAAATACGCATCGGTAATTGATATGGATTTTCGCCTGTTATTTTTTCATACATGTCAAACAGGTTACCATACTTTTCTTTCACAACACCCTTGCCTAAATCAATAATGGTTTTTGCATCAGCATCAGCGGTACCTCTTTTACCTGCTTCTACCTGCCCATAGCGTTCAATAGCTGCCGCATAATCAAGATATACAGCTTGTTTCGAAGTTCCTACCCCATAACCTGCGTCGCATCTTTCTTTAGCGGCTCTTGAAGCAACATCGCGTGGTACAAGGTTACCAAATGCAGGGTATCTTCTCTCTAAATAATAATCTCTTTCTTCTTCAGGTATCTCGCTTGCCTTGCGTGTATCGTTTTGTTTTTTAGGAACCCATATTCGTCCGTCGTTACGCAAACTTTCACTCATTAATGTAAGCTTACTTTGATGCTCGCCACTAACAGGAATACAAGTGGGGTGAATTTGCGTCATACATGGATTGCCGAAAAAAGCGCCTTTTTTATGCGCCTTCCAGGCTGCGGTAACATTGCAGCCCATAGCATTAGTTGACAAATAGAATACGTTACCATAACCGCCAGAGCAAATTAACACCGCATGGCCGCTATGTCTTTCAAGTTCTCCGCTTATTAAGTTACGTGCAATAATTCCACGTGCTTTACCATCAACTACAACCACGTCCAGCATTTCATGGCGGTTGTACATCTTTACATTACCTAATGCTATTTGTCTTTCTAACGATTGGTATGCACCAACCAGTAATTGTTGGCCTGTTTGGCCGGCAGCATAAAATGTACGTTGTACCTGTGTACCGCCAAAACTTCTGTTACTTAATAGGCCGCCATATTCACGTGCAAAGGGAACACCTTGTGCTACACACTGGTCAATAATATTTACACTTACCTCAGCTAAACGGTGCACGTTAGCTTCGCGTGACCGGTAGTCGCCGCCTTTAATAGTATCGTAAAACAAACGGAAAACACTGTCGCCGTCATTTTGGTAATTCTTTGCTGCATTAATTCCTCCCTGGGCCGCAATACTGTGAGCACGCCTCGGACTATCATGAAACGTAAATGCTTTTACTTTATAACCAAGTTCACCCAAAGACGAAGCTGCAGAAGCGCCAGCCAAACCTGTTCCGATTATAATAATTTCGAGTTTGCGTTTGTTGGCAGGGTTTACCAGTTTACAATGACCTTTATAATCATTCCATTTTTCTTCTAACGTACCTTCAGGAATTTTTGCATCTAACATTAGCTACTGTTTAGTTTGTAGTTCAATTACAGCCTATTTAAATCTAAAAGAAAATTTATAAGTTGAAAAAATAAAAATCCTTCAATTGCATCAAAATATTTCAACCAATCAACCATTTAAACTAATCAACCATTCAACTTTATTTCACCCAGCCGAAGTACATACTTATTGGCATCATTGCGAAAGCGATACTTATAATGATGGCAAAGCCACGACCTGTATAACGAAGCATTTTTAGGTAGCGGTTATTATGAACACCAATCGTTCTGAAAGAACTTTCGAAGCCATGCATTAAATGATAAGCAAGAGAAACGCAACCAAGCACATATAATATTACGATCAAAGGGTTTTGAAATACATTCAGCATTTCAGCATAAAGATTGTGATATTCTTTTAGAGAGTCTTCGTACTTCACTTCCTGCACCGCGGTAATGTTTGCCATACCGCCAAAACGCGAAGGAACCCAAAAATGATAGACATGCATGATAAGAAATAACAGCAATAACGTACCTAAAAGACCCATACTGCGGCTATACCATCTGCTGCCACGCTCTCCATAACTAACCGCATAACCTACACTTCTTTTCTTCTGGTATTCATAACTAAGAACATATCCCTGCAAAAGGTGTATTATGATACCTGCAAACAAGCCCACTTCCATAATTCGTACTAAAATGGTAGAGCCCATAAAATGAGCAGCAACATTAAAAAGTTCGCCGTTGTCATTCGCCCATATACAAGCATTAAGTCCAACATGTATAATTAAGAAAGTGATGAGGAAGAGGCCGGTGAGGGACATTACTAATTTCTTGCCGATCGAAGAAGTGAACATTTGTTTAAATGTCATAGTGCAGCTTTATTTGAAATCGTTTGCAAAAATAACACACGAACAATAGCAAAACTTTTTTTTATGTTTAAATTATTTACAATCAACAAAACCATAAGAACTGTTTACACTAAAATTTTTAAAGCTTTATATCAGCCGGTTCTTTTTATATAACATGCCTAAAAAAGAAAAGTTGCCTCTACCTGAAGCAACTTTTCTTAAGTTCTTGTTATTAATTTTTATGCTGAATTTCTTCCTGCATTAATAATTCCAAAAGAACAACGAATCACCAATTTTTTAAAGATTTCTTTCGATGCATCTGAAGCTCCCTGCTCTTCCAACTGCCTTATTCGTGCCATTGCATATTGTTGAATAGTGGTTAAGGGCAATACAATTTTTTCACGCATTTGTATCGAAAGTTGTTCAACCGGATAATCAGCCATTAGTTCGTTCGTTCCTGTAAGTTGTAATATATACTTCTCCGTAAGCTCGTACTCTTCGTATATTTTATTCCAGATTTCGCCATAGGTAGGGTCGTTGGCAAGAAAGGCTGTCAAAGGGAAAAAGTTCTTTTTCATCGCCATTTCGCTATTATCAATAAGAGTTCTAAAAAACAGGGAGTTATTATACAAATCTTTAAGTTTTTTAAATTTTCCCCTGCGATCAAGCACCTGGAGAGCAGATCCCACACCATAAAAACCAGGAACATTCTGCTTGATTTGGCTCCAGGCTCCAACAAAAGGAATTGCCCTAAGATCGTTAATGGTTAACCTGTTTGAAGTACCTCTTTTAGATGGCCGGCTGCCAATATTTGTTTCGCTGTAAAAATTAAGCGGGCTGATGTTTTGCAGGTAACTAAAGAATTGCGGATGGTTCTTTAATTCTTTGTACGATTCGAGACTTGCATCTGCAAGTTCCTGCAGTAGTTTATCTTCCCCTGATGTTAATGTTTTTTCTTTTGAAGAAAACAACTGGTTGCTTATCCCCGCATTTAATAACTGCTCAATATTATATCTTGCTGCCTCCACTGTTCCAAAGCTCGAACTGATAGTTTGACCTTGTATGGTTATCTGGATTTCTTTATTTGCAATCTCTTTTCCCATAGATGCATAAAATCGATGGCTTTTACCGCCACCCCGACCCGGAGGACCGCCACGGCCATCAAAAAATACAACATGAAAATTGTATTTTCTTGATAGGCTGGTCAACTCCTGCTTTGCCTTAAAAATACTCCAGTTAGCCATTAAGTAGCCGCCGTCTTTGGTACCGTCAGAAAAGCCTAACATAATCGTTTGAATACTACCTCGTCTTAATAAGTGCTGCCTGTAAGTTTCATTTTCATACAATGCCTTCATCACGTCAGGGGCATTTTTTAAATCATCAATGGTTTCAAAAAGAGGAACAATATCAATATTTAATTCTTCTTTTTTCCATCCGCTTAAAAGGAACAAACCAAACACTTCTATAATATTCAAAGCACTTTCTGAATGGCTGATTACATACCGGTGGCAACCTTCGGGTCCGTTTGTTTCCTGGATAAATTTGATAGCAGCAATCGTTTCTAATGTGTCTCTTAAAACTCCGGGCTCGTATAGTTCTGCATTAGCAGTTTTATCAACATTGATTAAAATGTTTATCTTCTGTTCGTCGCTTAAAGACGGATAATCTTTAGGAAGAATGTCTTCTTTTTCGGCGATCAGCTCCAAAATGTTGTTGTGAACAGAGCTATCCTGCCTAACATCGAGCGAGGCAAAATGCAAACCAAATACCTGGACCTTACTTATAAGATTATCAACAAGATGAAGGAATAAACCGTTATGCTGAAAAATAATTATTTCTCTTATTTGCTTTAGTTGCTCTATAATAAATGACCTTGAAAGCAAAGTGCGTTGTTCTGGAACGAAAATTGAATTATACAACTGCTTCTCCAGTTCGGCAACAAGCGTATCCACTCCTTTAAAAGTCAGTCGTCGTTTAAGCTTTCTTACATCGCCATAGTAGCACCTTATAATGCTTTCTCTTAATGCATTAGCTACCTGCAAAGTTGTATCCGCCCTCACATTCGGATTTCCATCTCTATCCCCGCCTGGCCAAAAGCCCATTTGAAAAATAGAATTGATTTCCTCATCTACCTCGGGGAACTGGTTTTTTAGTCCTGATAACAGGCTTCCGGTGGCAGCATAAAAAACGTTTTCCATAAACCATATTAAGCTAACAGCTTCATCGTAAGGAGTAGGTTTTTGCTTTTTCAGAAAAGGCGTTTTGCCAAGCTGCGCCAGGTAGGTATTTACCTTACCGGTATTATTAACTAATAAAGCATGTGATAAGTCGTTAATGATTGCTAATACCGAACCTGGATAAAATTGAGTAGGATGTGCAGTTAATACAAGCCTTATTTTAAAGTCTTTCAGTTTTTCGGCAAGCTGTGTTTCTGCTGCATTTTGTATAATTTCAGATTCGAGATGCTTAAGTGTTCCTACGCCATTTAGATCGTTCACCTCTTTAAAAGCTGCATCTTCCAGGGCATCAAATAAAACTACCTGCCTTTCTACAAATTGAACAATTCTAAATAACCTGTCAATCTTATCCTGGTCTTTTTCAAGGTTGGTATGGGTACTGAAAAAGCTGTCTATAATAGTTATTGGGCTTTGCTTCTTTTTATAGCCTTCGGTACAAATTTCTAATAACAGCGACAAAAGGAGTCCTGTCCTTTCGATGCGGTGAAAAGGCAACGAGGTAAACAAACTGTTATACAGTTGAAACTTTATAGCAACAGAATTTTTAAATTGCTGCAGTCCTCCTTGTGAGTTAGGCATATGAATTTTTTAGAAGTGGCTGGCAGGCAGCGTTAGAAAAATAAAATTATAGAAAAGGAGTTATTTATTTCGTACCGTTATTTTAATAACCGAATAAAGTGGTTTTAAGATTAGTCATCTTTTATTAAATAATTTCATCTATAAAAGCAAGATGCTTGAATTTTTTTTATAAAACTAATGCTTGTTATATAATTAATGCTTATTACCTTCGCGCAATCTTTAATTATAGTGAAACTATATATCACAAATATTATCGCTTCTTCAGTAGCAAATTTTGTTAGCACCTTCGCTATTATAACTACCACAATTATTACAACCCGTTAAGGGTTGTACATTGTCATATTGCCACCTGGGCTTACGCTGTTTCTACTTTAAGTAGAATATTGTTTAAAAAAAATACTTCCGTTAACACAAATATAAATACATGCAGGTTTTAAAATTTGGTGGTAGTTCGGTTGCTAATTCGGCTAATATAAATAAGGTTGTTGCCATAGTGCAGAATGCTTTGCAAAAAGATAAAACGATTGTGGTTGTGTCAGCCTTAGGCGGCGTTACAGATGCTTTATTACAAGTGGCCAGCTTAGCCGCAAACGGCAATGAAAGCTTTAAAGAAAATCTGCGCAGCTTAGAACACCGGCACCTCGAAACAGTAAAAGAGCTAATACCTTTTGCGCAGCAAAGTTCTGTATTAAGCATGGTTAAAAAGAGCTGTAACGATCTTGAGGATATTTGTAATGGGGTGTTCCTGCTGCGGGAGCTTTCGGCACGAACAAAAGACAAAATAAGCAGTTACGGAGAATTGCTGTCATCCCAAATTGTAGCGGCGAGGTTTACAGCTCTGAATACAGGTTCGGTATGGAAAGATGCAAGGGAAATAATTACAACAGACTCCCACTATGGATATGCAGGCGTTAATTTTGAAGCCACTTATCAAAAGGCACAACAATTCTTTTCTGTTGCAGGCCAATCGTTATTTGTTGTTCCCGGTTTTATTGCAAGCGATGAAAACGGCAATACGACAACTTTAGGAAGGGGTGGCTCCGATTATACGGCAGCCATTCTTGCAGCCGCCGTTGATGCGGTACTTATCGAAATATGGACGGATGTAAGTGGTATGATGACAGCCAATCCGCAGTTGGTACAAACAGCCAAGGTTATCGCCACCATATCGTACCAGGAAGCAATGGAACTTTCGCACTTTGGTGCTAAAGTAATTTATCCGCCAACAATACAACCATTGATGACCAAGAACATACCGGTATGGATAAAAAATACTTTCGAACCAGAACATCCCGGAACTATAATTAAAGCAGAAGGAACTAAGAATGGAGGTAGCATTCGTGGTATTTCAAGTATGAGCAGGATAGCTTTGCTTAGTCTTGAAGGAAGCGGAATGGTCGGAATTCCGGGATTTTCAAAACGCCTGTTCGAAGCCTTGGCCAGCCAAAAAATAAACGTCATTTTAATTACTCAAAGTTCATCAGAGCATTCCATTAGTGTTGGAGTTAATGAGGCTAATACTAATGCCGCTAAAGCAGTTGTAGATAGGGAATTTAGTTACGAGATCGAAACGAAAAAGGTGGAACCATTAGTAGTTGAAATAGATTTAGCCATTATAGCATTGGTGGGCGATTCAATGAAAAGTCATCCGGGCATTAGCGGTAAAATGTTTGGAACATTAGGGCGAAATGGAGTAAATGTAAGGGCGATTGCACAAGGGTCTTCTGAAAGAAATATATCTGCAGTTATATCTGCTGCCGACGTAAAAAAATCAGTCAACGTTTTACACGAAGAATTTTTTGAAACTACTTACAAACAACTGAACCTTTTTGTTGCCGGCGTTGGCAATGTGGGTAGCAAGTTGCTTGCACAGTTGAAAATGCAACAGGAATACCTGCAGCAACACATGAATTTGCAGGTAAGGGTGGTTGGGATAGCCAATAGCCGTAAGATGCTTTTTAATGATGACGGAATTGACCTGAATAACTGGAAGCAATTACTTTATGATGGTAACCATATGGACTTACAGGAGTTTCTTTCTGTTATTCGAAGGAAAAATTTACGTAACTCGGTATTTGCAGATATAACAGCAAATAACGAAGTAGCAACTACTTACTACCAATTACTGGAGAAAAGCATTTCAGTGGTGGCCTGTAATAAAGTAGCCTGTTCTTCCGAGTATGCTTACTATAAAAAGTTGAAGGACCTGGCGCGGGAATTTAACTGCCTGTTTTTGTTCGAAACTAACGTAGGTGCAGGTTTGCCTGTTATAGGCACCATGAATGATCTGCTGAGAAGTGGAGATACAATCAATAGCATTGAAGCTGTATTAAGCGGAACACTCAATTTTGTTTTTAATAACTATACCGGGGAAAAATCTTTTGCTGAAGTAGTTAAGCAGGCTCAGGACGAAGGTTATACTGAACCCGATCCGCGGTTAGACCTTAGCGGAACAGATGTTATGCGCAAGATCATGATATTGGCAAGAGAAGCAGGCGAGATGCTTGAAATGGAAAGTATAACCAATAATACGTTTATGCCTGAGTCGTGCATGCAGGGGACTGTGGAAGATTTTTATGCAGCAATGGCTGCAGAAGAAGAACATTTTTTTAAAATTTATGACGAAGCTGCAAAGGACGGAAAGAAATTAAAATTTGTTGCCAAATACGAGAATGGGAAGGCTTCCGTTGGGCTGCAACATATTGATGCAAATCACGACTTTTATCATTTGTATGGTAAAGACAATATTGTACTCTTTCGCACAACACGTTATCCTGAGCAACCGATGGTTGTGAAAGGCGCAGGTGCGGGAGCAGAGGTAACAGCTTCGGGTGTGTTTGCAGATATTATAAGAACGGTGCGATGAGGGAAGAGTGAGGTTGGATGATAGTTGTTAGATGTTAGAAGCAATTTCATACTTTTTATAATTTATTTTCATAATACAACTCATTTTCTACCCCAAAATGTTATCAGCTAACATTTATCAACTAACATCTGTTTCGTACAATGAATAAAGTAAAAGTCCATGCTCCCGCAACTGTTGCAAACCTCGTTTGCGGCTTTGATGTTTTTGGTATGGCCCTGGCCGAACCTTACGATGTTATGTGGGTTAGTTTAAGCAATGAACCTGGTATTCGCTTCACACACATTGATAAGTATAACTTGCCCACACAACCGGAAAAGAATGTTGCCGGTGTTGCTTTAATGGCTATGTTAGAGAATGTGCCCGGCCACAAAGGTTTCGATGTTGTAATTGATAAACAGATAAAACCTGGCAGTGGCCTCGGTTCCAGCGCTGCAAGCTCCGCTGGGATAGTTGTTGCCGTAAACCATTTAGTAAACAACATTTTTTCTCGGGAAGACCTTGTTCGTTTTGCAATGCATGGTGAGAAACTTGCGAGCGGCGTTAAACATGCTGATAATATTACTCCATGCATATTTGGCGGAATTACATTAGTGCGTTCCATTTTTCAATTAGATATAGTGCCTCTTACCGCTCCTCCGATGTACGTTACCGTCGTGCATCCGCAGATAGAAGTCAAGACCTCAGATGCAAGACAAATTTTACGTAAGGAAGTTCAGTTGAAAGATGCCATCAAGCAATGGGGAAATATTGCAGGCCTCGTTGCCGGACTTCTGAAAGAAGACTATGGCTTGATCAGCCGTTCATTAGAAGATGTAATAATTGAACCTGTTCGAAGCATGCTAATTCCGGGTTTTGACGAGGTGAAAAGATCATGCAAAGAGGCGGGTGCATTAGGCGGAGGCATTTCAGGATCTGGCCCGTCTATATTTATGCTAAGCAAAGAAGAGGCAACCGCCAAGCAGGTGGAAAACGTTATGAAAGATGTTTACACTCGCCTGGGTATTGAATTCCGTACTTACGTAACTACGGTTAATTATAAAGGGGTCGAAATTATAAGCGAATAGTTTACTCTCCACTAAATATTGATCATGCTTTATTATAGTTTAAATAAACAAGCGCCGAACGTAGATTTTAAAGAAGCAACGATACGCGGCCTTGCGCCAGACAAGGGTTTGTACTTTCCTGACCATATACCTCTCTTGCCCGAAGATTTTATTAAAGACATTGTTTCTTATTCAAAAGAGGAGGTTGCATTGCAGGTAATTCAACCTTATGTTGGCGATACCATTCCTGCAAAAGAACTTGATGAAATTATTTCTGACACGATAAACTTTGATTTTCCCTTAGTAAAGGTTGACGAAAATAAATACTCGCTCGAATTGTATCACGGACCAACGCTTGCTTTTAAAGATGTAGGTGCAAGGTTCATGAGCAGATGCCTTGGTTTTTTTGCGAAGGAAAAAAAAGAAAAAGTTGTTGTATTGGTAGCCACTTCAGGCGATACGGGCGGCGCAGTAGCAAATGGTTTTTATGATGTAGATGGGGTAGAGGTTGTGATATTATATCCTTCGGGCAAAGTAAGTTCGGTACAGGAAAAGCAGTTAACGACTTTAGGCAAGAACATTCATGCCCTGGAGGTGGAAGGCAATTTTGACGATTGCCAGCAATTAGTTAAACAGGCTTTTGGAGATAATGAACTAAATGAAATTGTTGTACTCACATCAGCAAATTCAATAAATGTTGCCCGTTGGTTACCGCAACAGTTTTATTATTTTTTTGCTTACCGGCAGTGGAAGGAAATTACACCTCCGGTAATAAGCGTACCAAGCGGAAACTTTGGAAATATTTGCGCAGGTATACTTGCGCATATATCCGGCTTGCCTGTTAAACATTTTATTGCGGGCTGTAACGCCAACGATGTCATTCCGTCTTACCTGCAGGCAGGAATTTTTGAAGCAAAACAAGCGGTATCTACTTTATCAAATGCAATGGACGTTGGTAACCCCAGCAATTTTATTCGCATACTTGAGATATTTAATAACGAATTGGGAGATTTAAAAAATATACTCACCAGCTATAGCATAAGTGATGAAGAAACAATAAGTACGATCAAGCAGGTTTACGATCAGCAGGATTATTTGTTAGACCCTCATGGGGCAGTCGCTTATTGTGCTTTGCAAAAGTACTTAGAGCAACATCGGGGCGAGAAAGGTATTTTTTTAGAGACTGCACATCCTGTAAAGTTCCCGGCTTGTGTTGAACAGGCTTTAAATAAAACCATCGATATTCCTGAAAGTATTGCTCACATCATGCATCTTGAAAAACGCGCTACTGTTATGGCTCCCGACTACAACTTTTTAAAAGATTATTTATTGAAGATGTAAAAGTTGCTCTACTTTTTTTTAGTTTTTTCCTTACCCATATTTTTGGAAGCTTTAGTTTTTTAATACGCATTTCCCCTATTAAAAAGCACATAAAAGGAGGATGAAAATAAAACCCTTCGTTTTAAAGTTACTATCTTGTAATTGTAACCTGTTACAAATAAAACAAAGGGTAGGTTATGAAAACCCGTCTAAGGAAACTTTGGGATACGCTCCGGGTAGTAGTAAAGAGATAGAAGAAGAGAAGGGAAACATAAGGAGGAGAGTGATAGCTTCTTTTGGCAAAATTGGTTCACCTCTTCTTTATCTCCTTTCCCTCTTTAATCTCTTCGCTTACCTTTGCCGAAACTTTTTTTAATTGAAACATCTCAAGGTCCTCAATAAATATTTTTGGAAATACAGGGTACGGTTTATTGTAGGGATCATCTTTGTTGTTACCTCAAATTACTTCGCTGTCTTAGCGCCACAGGTTACAGGGTACGTGGTAAACCAGGTGCAGCAAAGGCTTCCTGGGGCTAAACCTTTTGCAGAGCGTTCATGGCACGATCCGCTGGTGCAATGGTTCATTAATATCATGGAACCAATGAAAGGCAACTTTTCTAAACTCGTTACTATATGTTGTATCGTCATTTTACTTCTTGCTGTTTTGAGGGGAGTGCTCATGTTTTTTATGCGGCAAACCATGATAGTTATGAGCCGCCATATAGAGTACGACCAAAAAAATGAAGTGTATAAACATTACCAGTTACTTGATACAAATTTCTATAAAACGCACAGCACCGGTGATATGATGAACCGCATAGCTGAAGATGTAAGCAGGGTAAGAATGTATACCGGCCCTGCGATTATGTATTTAATAAACCTTGTGGCATTAATTGGTTTTTGTGTAGTTAATATGGTTCGCAAAGATCCTATGCTAACTTTATATGTCCTGGCTCCCTTGCCCGTTCTTGCAATTACTATTTATACTGTAAACACTATTATTCATAAGAAGAGTGAAAAAATTCAGTCCCTTCTGTCAGACCTTACAACCAATGCCCAGGAAAGTTATTCGGGTATAAGGGTTATTAAATCTTTTGTTCAGGAAAAAGCAATGTTCGGCTTCTTTGAAAAAAATAGCGAAGAGTATAAAAAAAATGCAATTGGTTTGGCAAAGGTTGAGTCAATATATTTTCCGAGCATGGCATTAATGATTGGCTTAAGTACTTTAGCAACCATTCTTATCGGCGGAATACAGGCATTGAACGATCCTTTAAAGGTTGGTGTAGTTGTTGAATTTGTTATTTATATCAATATGCTTCAATTTCCGGTAAGTGCTATTGGTTGGGTGGCCAGTATGATACAAAGGGCTTCTGCATCTCAAAAAAGGCTAAACGAATTTCTGCATACAGAACCTGTTATTGCAGACAATATAAAAGAGCCGGCAATTGTAAAAGGTGATATCTCCTTTAATAACGTCAACTTCATTTATCCGCATACAGGTATTCATGCTTTGAAAAATTTTTCCTTACATGTAAAAGAAGGTGAAAAGATTTTGATCCTGGGGAAAACAGGTTCAGGCAAGTCGACGATAGCTCAATTGCTTCTGCATTTTTATGAGGCTACTTCAGGCAATATAACTATCGCGGGAAAAGATGTATCTGCTTACCCGTTGAAAAGCCTGCGCGAACAGATTAGTTATGTACCACAGGACGTATTTTTATTTAGCGATACTGTTGCCAACAATATAAGCTTTGGTTTAGGAAGAAGTTATAACGAGGAGAAAGTAAGTGAAGCCGCCCGGCAAGCCAGCGTTGAGAGCGAAATAAAACATTTTGCCCAGGGCTATGAAACTATGATAGGAGAAAGAGGAGTTACGCTAAGCGGTGGACAAAAGCAGCGGTTATCAATTGCAAGGGCGCTTATTAAAGAACCCAAATTGGTTATTTTCGACGATTGTTTAAGCGCTGTAGATACCGCCACTGAAAACAGGATTATAACTAATCTTCAGCAATTTTTAAAAGACAAAACAGCCATCATAATTACACACCGCATTTTTACCATTTTTAATTTTGATAAAATAATTGTTGTCGAAAATGGCAGTATAATCGAGCAGGGAAATCACCAGAGCCTGCTTAACAAAGACGGGTATTACGCCGAATTATACAGGCAGCAATCAATGACTACAGAACAGCCGTTAACTGCTTATAAATGAAAGATTATTAGCAAATTGAATATGTGGAAATAAAAGTAAAAAACATTCTTTTTTAAATTTTGGCAATTCAAAAGTAATTATATATTTGTACCAACCGTTAATAAACTCTTAACATAAAACCTACTACTGTGGCTTACGAAAACAACGAACAAAAAATTGAAAGTGTTTACAGCAAAAGAATTAGAGCAGGAAAAAGAAGAACGTATTTCTTTGATGTAAGAGCTACCCGCAGCAACGATTATTTTTTAACTATTACTGAAAGCAGAAAAAGGTTTAATGATAATGGCTACGACAGGCATAAGATCTTTTTGTACAAAGAAGATTTTAATAAATTTATTAAAGCGCTAACCGAAGCGGTTGATTATGTAAAAACCGACTTGATGCCTGATTTTGATTTCGATGCCTTTAACCACGATAATTACGAAGAGAACAATAATACAGCACCTGTTGCAGAAGCTGAATTAGTAGAAGAAACAACATCGGCCCCCGCTGAAACTTCAGCTTCTGTTCCTCAATTTACTGAAGTGGCAGATGAAGTGGCAGATGCTGCTCCGGTTAATGCCAGTCATAGTACTGAAGAAGTTGACAAATGGTAACTTTTCTTATGTATTATTAAAAAGCCCCGCACTCGCGGGGCTTTTTTTAATAATCCTAACTGTTAGTTTTTCTTTCGGCATTGTAATGGCCGCGCTTGGCTCCTATAATTGCACTTTCACGCTGATGTTTCAGTTCCCGGGTCTTTTGTCTTCTTTCTGTCCCGCTCTAACATTCCCGGCTTGAAAACTTCTATAAATTTTACCTGCTCCTAAACGAACAGTTCAAATTCACGTAACCACTCTATATTTTAGTTCGTCACATACTCTACCTGGTCCAACCAATTCTTACCAACGGTAACATTAACTTTTAAGGGTACAATAAAATCGGTCTTAGTCTCCATCATTCGTACCACTTCCGGAACAAGCATTTCAAGTTCACTATCTGCTGCATCAAAAACAAGTTCGTCGTGCACTTGCAGAATTAACCTGGATTGTAATTGCTGATCCATTATGAATTGATGGATAGAAACCATTGCTTCTTTTATGATGTCGGCAGCTAAGCCTTGCAAAGGGGCGTTTACCGCCATTCGTTCTGCTATCTTACGCGTGGTGCCGTTACGGCTATCAATTCCCTCGATATACCTGATCCTGCCATACTTCGTTTTTGTAAAACCTCTTTCGCGACTTTCGGCTACAGATTTTTCGAGGTATTCTTTTACAGATGAAAACTCTTCAAAGTATGCGTCAATAATTTGTTTGGCTTCCTTTTGCGAGATCTTCAATCTCGTTGCAAGTCCCCAGGGTGTAATGCCATAAGCAATGCCGAAGTTTACACCCTTTGCTTTACCTCGCATATCCTTGGTTACCGCAATTTCATCAACACCAAATATTCTGCTGGCGGTTGTAGTATGAATATCTTTTCCTGCCCTGAATGTCTCAACCATCACCTTATCCTCGCTCAATGCGGCCAGTAACCTTAGCTCTACCTGGTTATAATCAACACTGAGAATACTAAAGTTATCGGCTGAAGGAATAATCGCTTTTCTTACTTCACGACCAGCCTCACTTCTTATAGGCAGGTTTTGAAGATTAGGTTCGGTACAGCTAAGTCTTCCGGTGCCGGCAACAACTTGTGAAAAAGTCGGATGAATTTTATTTGTGGTTGGATTAACGTATTTGGGAAGTGAATAAACATAGGTAGTAATAATCTTGTTAAGCTGCCTGTAATTTAGCAGATCAGCCACGAAAGGGTACTTAGGGGCAATGTCGATAAGAAAAGGTTCAGCGGTTGATATTTGTCCTGTCTTTGTTTTTTTAAGTTCAGACACCTCACAAATATTTTGAAGAATTTCAGCAGTTTGCGAAGGTGACCCAATATTGAATTTTTTTCCAGCCATCTCGTACAGTTTCTTTTCGAGTTCATCTAACTGTTTGGTCAATACCTTATCAATTTCCTTTAGTGCAGCGAGGTCTATTCTTAGCCCGTGCAACTCCATTATTGATATAACCGACTGCAAAGGCAATTCAATATCTAAGAGTAATCGCGAGAGATCCATCTCTTTAATCTTGCTCATGATCTTTCTATTAGCTTCAATTATTGAAGGCAAATAAGCTAAATAGGAGTGGGGTGCATCAACATTAAATTCAGACAGTTGGTACTTGTCCTTAATAAATAACCACTCAATTTTTGCGTCCGGCTCAAGAAGGTAAGCGGCAAGTGATAAGTCTATCCAGTGGCTTTTTAGTTGAATATTTAAGCCACTCATTTTTTTCAATAAAGGCTTCAACTGCCAGCCAACTTTTGTGATATCGCTTTGTTCAAGAAAATTAATAAGGTTACACCAGGCGGCGTCAGAGGTGAGGATAACCTTAGAGATACTTTTGCCAGCCTCTTCAATTAGGAATAAACTTTCAGGATTTTGTTCTAAAAAGCCTACTGCAATTTCTGTGGGACAATATGATTTTAGAAACTCTTCCAGGCTCAACTGAAGAACCGCCACGTTAGCTGTTTCAATTTTATTAGTAACAGTATCTTCTGCGTTTATAAACTTCAGCTTAGTTAATCTTTCCCTGATCTTTACAAATTGCAATTCATCAAGCAAGGGCAGCAGTTTACTCTTGTCCGGTTCCTTAACCTTAATGTCATCCCACTCTATTGTAACCTCTAAATCTCCGGTTAAAAGAGCAAGTTGTTTATTTTCTACTAACTGATCCTTGTACTCTATAATAGCCTCTTTAACCTTTGGTTGTTTTATGGACTCCGCTTCTTCAATAAGTTGTTCGATGGAATGATATTGCGATAATAGTTGTGCAGCTGTTTTATCTCCAATGCCTTTAACTCCAACAATATTATCAACACTATCACCGCGTAGAGCAAGGTAATCCGCAATTTGAACAGGAGCAACACCAAATTTATTTTTTACTCCTTCAACATCCAGAGTTTCCATCACTGCACCTTTGTAAGCAGGCCTGAAAAGAAAAATATGATCTGTCACAAGCTGAGCAAAATCTTTATCCGGACTTACAATGTAAACAGTATAACCGTCGCCCGCACCCCTTTTTGCCATAGCAGCAATTACGTCATCCGCTTCATATCCTTCTTCTTTTAATATTGGAATTTGTAAGGCTTGCAGCAGTTGCATTACATATGGAAATGCTTCAGATATTTCTGAAGGCATCTTTTCGCGGTTGGCTTTATATTCAGAAGATATGGCTACTCTTCCTTTAGGTTTCGAGTCAAGTGCTGCAGCAATTGCATCAGGTTTTTCCTCCGTTATTACCTGGAAGATATAATTATAAAATACTAAAGTTGTTCTTGTATCTATCCCAGTTGTAGTACCAAACTTTTTTCCCATAGTTGCAAAGTGTGCCCGGTATAACAGGGGCATCACATCGAGCAGGAAAAGCTTTTTATTTTTCTGCATTGCTGTAATTTAAAATCTGTAGGTATTCCATCGCTGCTGCTTCCTTGGCTTTAGCTTCAAACATAAGATCAACATTATGGTCGTATGTTTTAACCTCGTTGTATAAATAGTCTGCATGAGCGGTAGGTGGTGAGGAAGGATCTTCATACTTTTTCCTCGAACTGGAAAAATGTACCACAGGTGTAATGCCCTCCGGCCACGTTTCAAGGGCTGCGAGAAACGCTTCCTGTTCACTTAAACCCCCTGTGCAGAATTCATGATGGAAATAGTCAAAAACAACGGGAATTTTAGTTTGTTCATGCAGCCATAATAAATCCTGCACATTAAACATGTTTGCCTTATCATCGTTTTCTACAGTAAGCCTTTTCCTGGTATTATCCGGTAAACGCATATAGTTTTCTGCAAACCTGGCCAATGCTGAAACCTTATCTCCAAAAGCGCCGCCTACATGAATATTTATTTTGGCAAAAGGTGTGGGGGGCAGGTTAAGCATGTCCATGATCTCAGCATGTTGCCTAAGCTCTTTTATTGTGTTGGTTAATACGGTCTCAGTATTAGTTGCCAAAACATTAAATGGCCCTGGGT
>MWYU01000212.1 GCA_002050375.1 Chitinophagales bacterium 62-2 | reverse complement strand
GATTAGGGGTTGTTAATTCAGCCCTTACTTATATCTATCGGGTAGCTCTATGGCTTAGAAAACTCATTTGCTGTTGGACAAATAGATGTACCATTTTATAAAGTTTATTCGATGTTTGGTTGTTAGACCCCGATGCAAATCAAGGTGATTTTTAAGATGACTAAAGAAGCCTTCAATTCCATTTGTTGTTGATGGTATTTTTGAATTAATCAGATAATGAAACATATTGGGTAAAGCTCTCTTTATGGTAAAATAAGAACGTCGCAAAAGCTTATGAGTATACCAGTATCTTCCTGTGCTTTCATTATAGGTTCTCTGCTGTAAATAGTCTTGATGATCCTTATACCATTGCTCTAATTGGCTGGTCCAGTGGAGCCGGTCATTGTGTGTTTTTATTTTCAACAGCATAAGAACCATTCCCCTTAGTTCTATACCTGCGTTGTGCCTGGGAAACCTTGTCAGCCAAAGCAAACACATCCTTTGAATATGCACCAGGCATCGCTGAGCAGTTACTTCAGGCAGGGCTTTTCTGATAGCTTTAAGAGCACTTTTATGACCATCAGTTGTGATGCTCTCTATCTGCACTCCAAGCTTAATTAGATTTTGAAGATCTTCTTTGATTTCAGTGTAATGTTCTCCATCTGTAACTCTGATAAGTTGAGTATATCCATCTTCATGATCCTGATAACATACAAGGCAGACCTGTTTAAAATACGTTGCATCCATCCTAAGATGTACACTACTGCGTTTGATGATTTTAACTTCAGGAGACTGTTCTAAAAAAGTATAAAAAAGCCTTTGTAAAGTACGCTTACAAAAACTACTATCTCTGCTTAAAGTTTTGTAAGTCTGGCGTTCAAGTACCCACTTCTTAAACCATATAAAGCGATTTTCAAGGCGTTGTTCAGGGGAATTGCGGGTGAACAATATGCCACAATTTTTACACTTGAAGCGCTGTTTTCCTAACCGGTTTCCCCACCTGATTACTGTTAGAAATCCACAAGCCCAACAGCGCTTTTTTTAGCGTTACCCATAAAGCAAAAAAGTTTACTGAAACTAATTTCAGTAAACTTTGCTAAAACCCTTATCTATCCTTTGTTTCAGAGGATTTTACCAACCATTTTTGTCTACTATGCCCATAAAATAGGATTATGGAAGCCGGTCTTTTACAGCGTATTACTATTAATCCAGAAGTTTGCCATGGGAAACCAACCCTTCGGAATATGCGATATCCAGTTTCCTTGATATTAGACCTCCTTTCTGCAGGTATGACAACAGAGGAATTATTGACCGATTATCCTGCATTAGAGAAGGAAGATATACAAGCCTGTTTACTTTATGCTTCCCGCCTTTCGCAAACTAAAACCATTCATAAACTCTGGTGTGATAAAGTTTATTATTGATGCCCAACTTTCATATCAGCTTAGTTCCTTGCTAAAAAAGAAGGGCTTTGATGTTATTCACACGGATGATTTGCCAAATAAAGAACGTACAACAGATCAACAAATATCTATTCTGGCTAACACAGACGACAGGATTATTTAAAATACTTGACTATGCCACACAAAAGAGCATTATAACAGAATTGCCGCCTTCAAAAATTGCAGAGCTTCTCAACGAGCTGCCACCAGATGACAGAACTTCTTTCCTTGAAGATCTGCCGAACGAAGTAGTTAGAGAATTAATTAAAACATTAAACCCTGCAGAGCGCCGTATAACCCTTTCTC
>MWYU01000066.1 GCA_002050375.1 Chitinophagales bacterium 62-2 | reverse complement strand
TTCTTTTTTGGATGCCGGAAAAGTATGACATAAAAAACCTGTTGTTTGTTGGTCCGCGTATTCCTAAAGAGGATGACACAGTATTTCAGCAATTTGAGAAATACACGGTAATGGACAGTGTAACAACGCCGCTTGCAAGAGAAAACGGAGTGAAAATAATTTTGTACGAAAATGGCAACGATAAAGTAAACGCAATGATCGAAGCTGGCATTAAAGAAAAGAAAGATGAGTTCAGGCGGTAAAATAAAAATTGTGTTATGTAAGGTGAATACTATAATAAAAAATACGCATATTGAGCGGGTAAACGATACTATTAAAAGTTACACCGTGAACAATTAGCAATAAGAAATGCAAGGAGTTGAAACAAAAAACAACTTTTAACCTGCTCCTTACTACAACTATTCATAAAATGATATTAACCGACAAACGCATATTAGAAGAAATTAAGCAAGGCACAATAAAAATTGAACCTTACGACAGAGAAAGTTTAGGCAGCAATAGTTATGATGTTCACCTCGGTAAGTGGCTTGCTACCTACCGCGAACATATTCTCGATGCGAAAAAACATAACGAAATTGAATACTTTGAAATTCCGGAGGAAGGCTTTGTATTGTATCCACATATATTCTATTTGGGCGTTACCGACGAATATACTGAAACACACGCCCACGTTCCATTTCTTGAAGGCAAATCTTCTACCGGCCGTTTAGGAATTGATATACATGCTACTGCCGGTAAAGGCGATGTAGGCTTTTGTGGTAACTGGACCTTGGAAATATCTGTTAAGCAGCCTGTTAGGATTTATAAGGGAATGCCGATAGGACAGCTAATTTATTTTCCGGTAGACGGTGAGGTGGAAGTAAAATATAACCAAAAGGCCAACGCCAAATACAGCGGGCAAATAGACAAACCTGTAGAAAGCATGATGTGGAAGAACAAATTCTAAAGCGAAGATTATAACCTTTTATATTTTTTATAATAGGCAATTAACCAGCCCACCACTTCGTTATAGCTTTTAAGGCCCTTATCCTGCTGATTGGCTTTTAAATACTGATCATAAAATTTCATGATATAGGGTACAAGTACGTTATCACTTTTTTGTAAATATGCTTTAAGCTCTTCAGCATCAATTTTTACAAGTGTATCCAATTGATTGTAATTCTGTCGTGCAGCAACACTGTCAATCGAGAATAATTCACGGTTTGCATAATTAAAAAGGTCGAAATAAGTTGAATAACGAAACAAAGTATCTTTTGACTCAACCGCAGCAAGGTACCCTACAAAATTTGCCTCACTTTCGCTGGCATAACCTAATTGGTGAGCCATTTCGTGACAGGTAACAAAGGGAATAAGAAACCGTGGTTGACTTAAATTAAGCTGAGCCTCTCCTGTAAAAGGATTATAGTACCCGTAAAAACCCATAAAACTTCCTAATTGTCCATACAATGATTGCTTTATAGAGCTTGTTCTGAATTGCAGAAAGGGATAATTGAAAGAAGCATTTTTATAAGCACTTTGAGCCTTATTAAATATCTGCGAAAAACGAGGGTATTTAATTTCACCCTTACCAAGTGCCAGCCGGTCTTCGTTAACTTTTAAAAGTAGTAACCCTGTTATGTGTTTTAAATCATCAATAGAGTGTTCTTTAGGTTGTAATTTAAGCTGGTGAGCAATTCCTAAACGATTATAATTAAGTCCCCACATAATATTGAACAGGATGTATATAAT
>MWYU01000249.1 GCA_002050375.1 Chitinophagales bacterium 62-2 | reverse complement strand
GGTACGAGCATAACAGCATGGAAGACCTTGAAGATAAACTGAAGGCAACGCAAAGTTTACGCAGTCGTGTTATTGTAACCGATGGTTCGTTTAGTATGGATGGAACGATTGCAGCCTTGGATGTTATTTGCCACCTGGCAGATAAATACAATGCCATTGTAATGATAGACGAAAGCCATAGCAGCGGCTTTTTGGGAAAAACCGGGCGTGGCACTCATGAATATCGCGGAGTGATGGGACGTATAGATATTATAACCGGAACATTAGGTAAAGCATTAGGCGGAGCAAGCGGTGGCTTTACCAGTGGCAGAAAAGAAATTATAGAAATGCTTCGCCAGCGCAGCAGGCCCTATCTTTTTAGCAATTCGGTGGCACCAAGTATTGTTGGTGCTTCTATTGCAGTGTTGGATATGCTTACAGAAACTACAGAGCTAAGGGATAAGCTTGAAAAGAACACAAAATATTTCCGTACTAAAATGACCGAAGCAGGCTTTGATATAAAGCCGGGAGATCACCCCATTGTTCCGATTATGTTGTATGAGGCAACAGTTGCTCAAAATTTTGCCACTAAGCTATTAGAAGAAGGCGTGTATGTAATAGGCTTTTTTTATCCGGTAGTTGCAAAAGGGCTTGCAAGGATTAGAGTACAAATAAGCGCCGCACATGAGCAAACACATTTAGATAGAGCGATTGCTGCTTTTACAAAAATAGGTAAGGAGTTGGGAGTGATAGGAAATAGCGCATAGTTGATACTTAAGAGTGAGTAGTATGTCGGTCAATGGCAATGAACAATGAATAATGAATAATAGACATTGACAGTGTACAATAGAAAATGAACGATGGACGAAGGGCCCTTATTAGATAGCTTTGCCCAAAATCATTTTGATGAGATATTGTATAACGCTTGTAATTCTACTAACCTTCGCCTGCAGCCCTAATAATGTAACGCTAGATAATAGCCTGGAAAAGTTCTTTGATGATAATAATGTAAAAGGAACTTTTGGTTTATTCGATAACGGAAAGGGAAATTTTATTGTATATAATCTTGGCAGGTTTAAAGACAGTGCTTATTTGCCTGCTTCTACTTTTAAAATTGTAAACTCTCTTATTGGTATTGAAACAGGCAGGATAGTGGATGAAAAAAGGGTTATTAAATGGGATGGAGTTATACGAAAATTTCCAAATGGAAGTATTGCCGGAGATTGGAACCAGGATTTAACGATGGCTCAGGCCTTTAAATTTTCTGCCGTCCCTTACTACCAGCAAGTAGCGCGCCTAATAGGAAAAGATACGATGCAGCATTGGTTAGATACCTTAGGATATGGCTCAAGGTATCAAAAAACTAAGATTAGTAAGATAGATACTTTCTGGCTCGACAACTCAGTAAGAGTAACTGCTGATGAACAATTAGGTCTTGTAAAAAAATTGTATTTTGATCAGTTGCCTTTTCAAAAACGTTCAATGAGAATTGTAAAGGAGCTAATGGTTCAGGAACAAAATTCAAATTACACACTTGCATATAAAACCGGTTGGGGTTATAGAGAAAATGGTAATGCTTTAGGTTGGATGGCAGGGTGGATTATAGAAAATCAACACCCCTATTTTTTTGCACTAAACCTTGAGGGTGGGCATAATCTTAATATGCAGCCTGTTCGCATGAATATATTGAAAGGCATTTTAAAGAAGTTAGGCTTCTTAGAAGGAAAGATGTAGACATAGACTTAGGCGCCGATTTAGTTATTAAA
>MWYU01000010.1 GCA_002050375.1 Chitinophagales bacterium 62-2 | reverse complement strand
GGCAGAAAAAAATACTGCAAACGTCTTAGCTGCTGTTAATTTTGCCCGTACCCACAATTTAAGATTGGTTGTAAAAGGCGGCGGACACAGCTACCAGGGCACTTCAAGTTCTGCCGATTCATTACTTATCTGGACAAGAGCAATGAATAAAATTGTTGTTCATGAAAGTTTTGTAGCTCATGGTTGCGAAGCAAAACAATCAGCTCAGCCGGCAGTAACCATAGAAGCAGGAGCTTTGTGGCTTCAGGCATACAATGAAGTAACTACAAAAAACGGCAGGTATGTTCAGGGCGGTGGTTGTGCAACGGTTGGTGTTGCAGGATTAATTCAAAGCGGTGGATTTGGAAGTTTTTCGAAAAACTATGGCCTGGCAGCGGCTGCATTACTTGAAGCCGAAATTGTAACGGCAGATGGTTCGGTAGAGATTGTAAATGCCTGTAAAAAACCTGATTTATTTTGGGCATTAAAAGGCGGTGGTGGTGGCAGCTTTGGTGTGGTTACTAAATTAACTTTGCGGACCCGTGAGCTTCCGGAAAAATTCAGCGCAGTATTCGGAAAGATTAAGTCCAAAGATGATTTTTCGTTTAAAGTACTGATACAAAAAATACTGGAGCAGTATAATACGCAGCTTTTTAATCCGCATTGGGGAGAACAAATTGTTTTTCATACAAACAACTCTGTAAATATTAATATGGTATTTCAGGGCCTCAACAAGGAGAAGGCAGAAGCATCCTGGAAGGACTTTGAAAACTGGGTGAAGGGAATGCCGCAAAACTATTCATTTGAAATGCCGCTGACAGTTATTGACTTGCCTGCACAACACTTATGGGATATTGATTTCCTGAAGCAATATGCTCCCCAGCTTATTGCAAGCGACGACCGCCCCGGAGCTCCTGCTAACAACATATATTGGGCATCTGATGAGACCGGGCAATTTTTGTATGCGTATCATTCAGCATGGTTGCCTGAATCATTACTGCAAAAAAATAAAGTACATCAATTAACTGATGCCATATTTGCCGCCAGCCGCAACTGGACAATGTCTTTACACTTTAATAAAGGTTTGGCAGGAGCCGGTGCGGAAGAAATTGCAGCCGCAAAGGATACAGCTATGAATCCTGCTGTATTGAATGCTTTTGCGCTAGCCATAATTGCTGGCGAAGGAGAACCTGCTTTTGTTGGTTTAGCAGGACATGAACCTAATATGAAGGAGGCTCGCAGCGGAGCATCAAGAATTAATAAAGCAATAAACGCATTGCTAAAGGTTGCTCCTGATGCAGGAAGTTATGTATCTGAAAGTAATTTTTTTGAAAAAAACTGGCAACAATCCTTCTGGGGTACAAACTATCCGAGATTGGCTGCAATAAAAAAGAAGTATGACCCTGAAGGTCTTTTTTTCGTACGACATGGTGTAGGTAGCGAAGAATGGAGTGATGACGGTTTTACGAGAAAGAAGTAATTAATTAAGGGAGTATTCCATTGGTAAAGTAAATCAGCATTATAAAATGAAATACCATATTATGAAAAAGCTAAAATGAGATTGACATCAAAACAACGAACCGCCAATCGAGTAGACGGCCTCACCGCTTGTAAGCGATGAGGTGCGCCTCTCACACCACCGTACGTACGGGTCTCGTATACGGCGGTTCATTAAGTTGTGGGGATACTTTTAAGTAGTGGTCGAGCAGGGCTTCATAGCCTCGTTTTCTTAGTCGTTCCAACGTTATCGTAGTGGTGAGTATCGG
>MWYU01000179.1 GCA_002050375.1 Chitinophagales bacterium 62-2 | reverse complement strand
GTACAATCCCAATTACTATTTAAAACCCTAAAGCTGTTGGCAGAAATTTATCCTGACAAAATAGAACCTCAAAAAGAGTATATATTAAATAAATTGCTTAAATCTGTCCAATTTATTCTAACACCTAAAACTACACTGCATGAACACTATTCAAAAGCTAATTCAGGATGTATCGACAACGCGTACTCTATACCTCGATAAAATAGCCACCGTCACAGAGGTTGAGGCCGGTTGGAAACCAGACCCGCAAGTATGGAATATAATAGAAATCACCGAACATCTTTTTTGGGCCGAACAGGGAGGAGTCTTTGGCATGTGGAAAACCCTTTATGCAATCAGGGACGGCAACATGGTACGAACCTATGAATCCATTCATAAGGATATGCCCATTGAACAAGTAATAGATATGACATGGCAGCCTAAGGAGAAAGTGCCAGCAGTTGCTGCTCCTCGACTTGGCGGTCCATTATCCTTCTGGAAGCCATCCCTAAACAGCTTGCAAGAAATACTTGGCGCATTTGGTCAAGACTTGAAAGAAGATGAATTAAGATTACAGGCACACCCCCATCCAATTTCGGGAGCTTTAGATTTTCAGCAGCGCGTTGAATTCTTACGTTTCCATATCAACAGACACCAAGAGCAGGTTTCTCAACTTCTTAAAACTATGGCTTGTTAGTGGGGGGGTAATAAAGTAATTGGAAGTTAGCATTTACAACTTCTGCCAACAGCGGTTTTGTGCAAGTGGGGCGGACGGAAGTACAATCAAAAAACAAATATCTTTTCCAGCACCTCAAAATAATTAGCCTCCCAATTACTACTTAAACCCTAAAGCTGTTTTGTTAGTTACTTTTGTGCTGCCTGATTTTAAACCTAACATCTCACCACGAACTTTTTTGCTTTCCTCCAGTGAGGCTCCCGTCTCCCGGTTAAACCAGTCTTTAGTTATGTCCCTGGGTGTATTGTCCAATGTTTCGGTCTGCCAATATTTAAGGGCGTCGCGTAAAGTTTTTAAGGTTTGCTGGCTGGAAGGAACTGAAGCAATATTAAGCAGTTGCATAGGATCGCTATTACAATCGTACAATTCTTCATACGGTCTTGGCAGCATAAAAATTTCCTGTTGGGCAGAGGTAAGTTTTCCACTGTCCCTAAGATGTTTAAGATCGCGAAATGAGGGACTGCTATTAGCATCGGCAGGACCGTAATTAGTAAGGTTTGGACGGCTATTAAAAATATAAAGGAAATCCTTTGTACGGATCATTCTTTCATGCGCCTCGTAATCATGCCAGTTATGTTCGGCGTATATATATTGCCTGAATTCCTGTTGTGGGTTTTTAAGAAGTTTGCTAAAGCTTTTTCCCTGAAATTCTTTCAAAGTTTCTACCCCAGCCAATTCGGTTAGGGTTGGAGCGATATCAACAACACTTATCAAACTTTTACATACACTCCCTGCACGAACTTCTCTTTTCCATTTAACAATAAACGGCGTTCTGATACCACTATCATACAGTCTTGTCTTGCATCGTGGAAAAGGCCTGCCATTATCGGCCATAATTATGATGATGGTATTATCAAGAATTCCCTGCTTTTTCAATTCTTTTTCTACTTCCCCGATGTAATAATCGAATCGGGCGATTTCATTATAGTAAGAAGCAATATCTCTCCTGGTAGAATCGGTATCGGCAAGGTAAGGAGGCAGTTGAATTGTTTTAGGATCATGTGGCGTACCGAACTTATCTGCCTGCCATAT
>MWYU01000048.1 GCA_002050375.1 Chitinophagales bacterium 62-2 | reverse complement strand
TTGTTTCAACAGAGTTAACATTCGTTATAAGTTGCCAGAAGTGTTAGCTGCATCCGGGATAAAGCCGCCGGGACTTACAGACAGGCGCAAAGGCGGAACTGGAGAACCTGTGTTGGTTGAATATGCTGAATAGGTAAAGACGTTTGCAGGTGCGCCAGAACGTACGAAAGGCATAGAGGCAGAATCATCAAGCGGAGCACCCGTAAGATGTAATACGCCTTCACAAACCAGCAACAGGGACGGATGTACCCGTAGTAGCGATGAAGTACATGAAAGTGTACAGAGCGAAGGAGTACACAGGTGTTCGTTTTATAGATGCGTCAACCGAAAGGGATGAACAAATCAAATTAAAACAGAGTGTAACAACGCTCACAACACCTGAAGAGCCGTATGAATCGAGAGGTTCACGTACGGTTCTGCGAGGAGCAGGGGTGAAATCCCCCTTGCTTACTCGACTGGCTGCAGTGAAAGTCCCATGTGTTATTTAAGCCTTTTTTTATTAAGCCAGTTTGTTTGAATAGTTCTTCTTCTTTGCTCCTCAATATTTGAAAGACTGTCAAGCATTACATCAACTGGACTTTGTTTCATTAAGTTTCCAAACCTTGAAATCGTGTCCAAATTGACTTTGTTATTAATAATATTCATAACAATATTGCTATAATCTTTTACATTTTTGTTCCAAGCTTCCTTGCCAAATTCTCTATTAGCTAATCTTGCAGAACCAAAATAACCAAGCCAGTTTGGTTCTTTTGCAATGTGGATTAAGTTGTTCATGTCATTGCCTGTTAAAGGAATTGCATGTTTATAGTTGGTGTCAACTAAGTTAGGAACGATATACAACATACTGCTTGTCTCTGTCATGCCTGCGTGAATACTAAACCCATCTTCCTTTTTCTGTTCTTCGGTCATTTGTACTGAAAACCATTTTTCCATTACAGGATTTAGCCCAAAGAGATTTACCATTTTTCCATCATAAGTATCATTAAAAAAATCAGCAGCTTGGTCAAGAGCTCTTTGGTGATTAGGGGCACCATGTCCATGGATAACAAAAATATATTTGAAACCTTGTTCACCCAGCTCAGTCGCTAAGTCCATAAATACTGAACGAAGTGTTTCAAAACGGACAGTAAATGTACCAGGGAATGAATATTTCAATCCTACTTCATTTGCTCCACTATTTCCTAAAGGGATTGTAGGAAAAATCAAAACGTTTAAATCTGGTCTGGATGCGATTGTTTTGGCAAGTGTATCTCTGAATTTTTCATTCCAATAACCGTCAGTGAAAATTGGAAGATAAGGTCCATGTTCCTCTAAAATTCCCCCAGTGAGTAATACAATTGTTTTTTCTTTGTCAAGAGATTTTATTTTTTCAGAGTTCAATTCAGAAACAAAATATATTCTCTCGCCTTTTGATTGGCTAACTGTGTTGTTATATTTTTGGTGGCAGGAACTAATGAAAATCGTCATTAAGATTGCAATAGCGAGTTTGTCAATTTTCATAACATTTGTCATTACTTGAAGTGGTCGTAATTCATTGCAGCCAACGATTAACGGCTTTGCGATGGGTTGACATTCTTTGTTCGGTCAGCCCGGAACCAATGCCGAATGATGTGCCATTGGTGAAGATAATTACTAAAGCCAAATAATAACCTCCTGCCCGAACCAAAAGATGATAAACGATTTGCCGTCTATTGCTGTTCCGTCTGCCAGCCTATTGCAAAACCGGTGCATGAAAGCGACAATTTGAAAT